>OMRS01000221.1 GCA_900313545.1 uncultured Eubacteriales bacterium
GGAGGATCCTTTTTGGAATAGATGCGGGCCTTCTTGAGGCGCTTCAGGCGCCCCTCGGTGCGGGCCTGGTGCATCATGCCCACCACCACAAAGAGCACCAGGGTGAACAGGGAGTCGGCGATCATGCCGCGCTCGGTCAGGTTGGAGACGGTGTACATGACGATGAAGGCGCTGGAGAAGATGTACTGCTCCTCGCTCAGGTGCCGGATGCCCCGGTCGGCCACCACCAGCATGACAAAGAAGAAGCCCAGCCCCAGCAGCCCCTCGTCCGCCCACATCTCGATGAGCAGGTTGTGCATGCTGTTGGAATAGCGGCCCGCCCAGGAGTTCTCCGGGAAGCGGGAGTGGAAGCTGGTGACGGCGCTGGGGGTGCGCCAGAACATCATGTAGCCGTAGCCGGTCAGGGTGTGGTCCTCCTGCAGCTGGGCGATGGCCTCCGTCCACAGGGGGACGCGGCCGGTGAGGGAGGCGTCCTTGCCCAGGGAGTTGAGAAAGGGCCCCAGGGCCTGCAGGATGGTGAGGGCGAAGAACAGGAATCCCACGGACCCGGCGATGAACAGCAGGCACAGGGGAAAGCGGATCTTCTTTTTCTGGAAGGAATAGAAGAACATGTACCCGATGGCCACGAAGCTGACCAGGATGGAGCCCATGTTCTTGGTCAGCACCAGCAGCCCGAACTGGGTGAGCAGGATGACGAAGAACAGGGGGCCCAGGGGCTTTTTGTTGCTCATCCGGGACTTGAGCAGCGTGACCTGGAGGATGATGCCCAGGGCAAGGTGGGAGCCGGCCTCGTTCTTGGTGGCAAACAGGCCGCAGAAGGTCCGGCTTCCCTGGTAGCTGTAGAACACGATCTTGGGGAAAAGGACGACGCCCGCCGCCACGATCAGGGTGTTGACCACCAGCGCGCTGTAGAACAGCTCCAGCATCTGGTCCATGGGGAACTGGTCGATGAGCCACAGGGCAAAGAGCAGGGTCAGGGCCAGGTGCACCACGGAGACCAGCACGGTGTTGAGGCTGGCGGCCACCAGGATGGAATCGATGATGACATAGAGGATAAAGCCGTACATGAGGGTGTAGGAGAAGTTGACGTTCACCAGGCGGATGCTCATGATGTCCTCGCCGCTGGCCAGCAGGATCAGCAGGAACTGCAGGCCGAAGGAGGCGTTGTCGATCAGCTTGGCGGTTCCGGACCCGATGAGGCGGCTGAGGGTCCCGGGAAAGCCCAGAAACACCAGCAGCACGAAGATGGTGAGGATGCTGCGCACCACCTGGTAGGAGAGGTTGTAGAGCGCCATGTTGGCCGCAGTTCCCCTGCGGCGGGTTGCGGACACCACGGACGGTCACCTCGCTTTCTCATTGATCCGGCGGGGGCTTCAGGCCTCCTCGTCGTCATCTTCGTCTTCGTCCTCCTCGTCCTCATCCTCGTCGTCCTCCGGGAGGTAGCGCCCGAAGAGCCGGGTGTAGAGGGCATAGAGCCCGTACCCGATCACCGCGCCCAGGGTGTTGGCCACGATGTCCTCGAGGTCGCACTGGCCGATGAAAAAAAACATCTGGATCGACTCGATGAGGGTGGAGAGCATGAGGCCCAGGGGGGCGACGTAGAGCAGGCGGTTCAGGTGCCCGGGCCAGATCATGGGAAAGAGGATGCCCAGGGGGATGAACAGCACCGCGTTGAGCAGGGAGTGCTGCAGGGGCTCCAGGGACCCGGTCCGGATGGCCTGGGTGAGCTGGTCAAAGTGCAGCATGATCGCCCGGCTGTGTCCCTCCGACCGGGAGAAGATCGTGATGTAGGAGACCATCAGCACATAGAGGAGGAACAGGATCAGCATGCGGTGGTTGATCTCGCCGAAGTGGCGGATGAGCCCCGCCACGAGGACCAGCAGCACGATGCAGGACAGGAGCAGCAGCAGCGTCATCATCACAAAGCTGGTGTCGCCCATGCTGCTGAGGATCATCATGAAGGGGATGCCCACGGCCAGGTACAGGACCAGCAGCAGCACGGAAAGCACCGGAAGCTGCCTGCGGTTTTGGATCCGGCCGGAGACATAGCCCAGAAGGAAGAGGTATCCGCACAGGAGGAAGATCCCCATGGCGATGGTTTTCATGAGTTCGGATTCCATTTGTCAGTTCCTTTCAGAAGGTTTTTGGGCGGGAGGGGAAGGCTCCCCCGCGTGTTCGCTGTCCCACTTGCCCTTGAGGCCCAGGTCCACCAGGGAGCTGGTGATCTCCTCGTCGCTGCGGGTGGCGGGGGGCTCCGTGGACAGGTCCATGAGGCTGTCCAGAAGGCTCCCGGTGTCCCCGCCGTGCAGGCCCGACATCAGGCGGTCCTCGCCTTTTCCGGCGGGGGCCTCCAGGCTGTCAAAGAGGGACGCGGCGGAGATGGGCGGCGTCTTCGGGGCGGCGGGAGCGCCCGGCTTCCGTTTCCCGCGGCGGGCCTTTTTGCCGGCCTTTTCGGCAGCGGCGGCAGCGGATGCATCCCCGGCGGGGGCGCTCTTTTCGGGAGATGCCCCTTCGTCTGCCCCGGGCGCGCCCTCTCCCGCGGCGGCCTTTTTGCCCGTTTTGTCCTTGTTGTCTTTTTTATCCGTCCTGCCCTTTCCGCCTGCCTTTGCGCGGGCGTCAGGGCGCTGTTTGCTCCCGGGGCGCCGCTTCTTTTTCTTTCTGCCGGTTTTCTTTTTCGAGGCCGGCGTTCCCTCCTGGGAGCCGTCCAGCAGGAGGCTGCGGGAGGACATGACCCCGTTGACGATGACGCCGGCGATCTGGATGCCGGATTTTTCCAGCTTGTCCAGGGCGGCCTGGATTTCGGGAATGGTGGCCTTGTCGTAGCGGGCCACGAACACCACGGCGCTGGTGACGGGATTGAGGCGCAGCACCTCCGAATCGGTGCCCACGGGCGGGGCGTCGATGAGGATGTACTCATAGCTGTCCTTGAGGTGGGTGATCAGGTCGAGGAGGGAGTTGTCCACGATGATCTGGTTGTGCTCCATCACCAGGGGCAGGATGTCCAGGTGGCCGGTCATCGGCGTGATGGCCTCCTCGGGCCCGATCTCCCCCTGGTAGAGGGCGTTGAGGGAGTGCTGGTAATCCATGTTGCTCAGGAACAGCTGTCCCAGGGACGGGTGCTTGAAGTCAAAGTCGATGAGCAGCGTCTTGCGCTCCATGTCGGAGAGCTGGATGGCCAGGTTGGCGGCCGCGGAGGTGCGGCCCTCCCGCCGTCCCGTGGAGGTCAGATACAGGCACTGGCAGTGGCCCGTCGCCGCCCCCAGGCGGTTGCGCAGGATGAAGGCCGCCGAGGCGTAGTTCTGCAGCACCTCCGATGAGGTGGTGTCCTGGGCGACCAGCAGGGATTCGCGGGTGGAGAAGTGGGCCGGGTCGTAGGGAATGGTGCCCAGGGTCTCCAGGGCGAACACCGTCTCCACGTCCTTGACGTTGATGAGGGTGGGATGCATGAGCATCTCGACGATGCTGAAGCTGATGCCGGCCACCAGGCCCAGGATGGGCAGCAGCATGCCGGTTTTGGACCCGCCGCCGCCCCGGCTGCTCACCATGCGGGTGGTGGGGGGATTGATGACGCGAAGCTTCCCCACGTTGACGATCTCCGCCAGCAGCGCGTTGGTGCTGGAGAGGATGTTCTCCCACAGCTGCAGTCCCTGCTCCGCGTTCTCCCAGGTGAGGGTCATGGTGACGATGGTGGTGTCGTTGTGCCGGCTCAGGGAGATGGCGCTTTTGAGAGTGGCCGTGTCGGTCCGGTCGCTCATGCGCGTGTCCCTGATGACCGTGGAGAGAAGGCGCTCGCTTTTGACCAGGTAGCTGAACATGTCGTACAGGTCTCCCGCCAGGATGAAATCGTTGCGGTTGGGGGAGGAGCTGTTGCTGGAGTAGCGGTCGTTGCTGTTGGTGGCCACCAGGATGAAGGAGCCCCGGATCTGGTAGGAGTCCTCGGACTTCTGGACATAGCTGAGGCCCGAGAGCAGCGCGCCGAAGACGCCGCCAAGGAGGGTGAGCAGGAGGATGATCTTCCAGCGTTTCTGCACGGCAAACAGCATGTCGCTGATGCGCAGCTGGATACCCAGGGAATTCAAGTCCTCACCTCCTTGGAAAATTTACGATGTCCCGGAGTCGTCCTCATCCTGCCGGCGGCGGCGCCGGCGCCTTGCCTGCACCAGGGTCAGGGTGAGAAGCGCGGCAAAGGCCAGGGCGGCGGCGGCGGGCACGATCAGGCGCGCGAAGGGGATGATGCGGATGGAGAAGTTCTGGACCTCCGCGGTGTTGCGGACATACAGGACAAAGCGGCTGCCCGGCTCGTCGTCCCGCGCGAGGGTGTAGTCCCCGGGCGGGATGCCCTCGATCAGGTGGGGCTGCTGCGATGAGGCAAAGCTGTCCACCACCCGGCCATCGGCGTCCGTCAGGGTCAGGGGGATGCCGGAGAGGCGGTTGTCCCCCCCAAGGCCCGTCACGGCGATGGAGGCGCGGATGCAGCGGTTGAGAAGCGTGTGTTCCCCTGCCGAGTGCCCTTCGATGTGCCCGGAGGCATCCACGCGGAAGGAAAGGGGTTCCCGGGAGGGGAGGAAGGGCGCGGGGGCGTCCAGCTGGCGCAGGGTATAGGTGACGCCCTTGCGAAGGTTCGTCAGCATGAGGTTGCCCTCCCCGTCCGCGGCAAGCCTTGCCATGGCGTGGGGCCGGTCCGAGGAGGACAGGGCAAAGGCGGCGCCGGGAACCGGGATGCTCGGGTCGTGCTCATCCCGCACCCTGAGGGTGAGGGAGGTGCGCGCGCAGGTCAGGGACAGGAAAATCTCCTCTCCGGAGGCCTTCAGGGTCACGTGGGGATCCGCGTCCGGGGAGGCCAGGTCGTCGGGCAGGGGGCCGGTGTGCAGCACGTAGGTGCCGGGGAACAGGAGGGGGCTGCGGGCCTGTCCCGATTCGTCCGTGGTGAGGGTGGCGGCGATGTCCCCCCGGTACAGGCGCAGCGTCCCGTCCCCGGTGCGGATCTCCCCCGCGGCCATCAGGTACAGGCGCACGCCGGGGAGCGGCGCGCCGGTGCCGGCCTCCCGGACCTCCAGGCGCACGCCGCTGCGGCTGGGGGGGAAGGGCACCGCCACCTGAAGGGGCCGGTCCCAGGTGAGGCCCGGGGACAGCTCGAAGGTGACGGGGTCGGCCTGACTGTAGCCGGCGGGGGCGCCGAGGGCGCGCAGGGTGTAGCGGCCGGCGGGCAGCTTTTCCGGAAGCAGGAAGGTCCCGTCCGGCAGGGTGTCAAAGGTGCGCAGGAACGCGGGCTCGGGATAGTGGACGCCCAGCACCAGCGGGGTGCCGCGCCCATCGAGGAGCTCAAAGGGAATGCCCGCCTCCCGGATCCGGCTGCGGGTCTCCGCATCCGCAAGGCGCACCAGGACCGCGGACTCCGCCCCGCTGCCCGGCACCGGCGTGGCGCCGGGGGCCAGGGGCAGGTCCTTGCGGGCGGGCAGGGGCGTTTCCCGGGGGGCCTCCTCGGGCGTGGCCGCCTCCAGGGCGTCCGCCTCTTCGCCGCCCTCCGGGACGGGAGATGCGGGCGGGGCGGCGGCGCTCACGAGCGTCAGCAGCAGGATGACCATCGCCAGGAGCAGCAGCAGCGGGGACAGAAGGCCGGCGGTGCTCTGCCAGAAGTTCAGGTCCTCGTCGGGACGAGGGACGCGCTGTTTGTTCATTTGCCGGACCCCTTGCTGATGATGTCTTCAAACTCCCGGGTGGAAATGGGCTTGGACAGATAGAAGCCCTGGCCCTCGGTGCAGCCGCACTGGCGCAGGATGTTCATCTGGTTGACGTTCTCGATGCCCTCCGCCGAGAGGTTGAGGTGCAGGTTCTTGGCCTGGTCGAAGATCATGTTCAGGCTGCCCTGGTTGACCTTGTTGCCAAGGCGCCGCAGGTCCAGCTTGATGGTGTCCGCCCGGTTGTCCTCGATGGCGTTGAAGGCGATGAAGTCGCCGTCAAAGCCGTCCATGACCACCCGGAAGCCCAGGTGGCGCAGCTTGTCCTCGGTTTCCACCACGGCGTGGCCCGCCTGCTGGTAGGCCGTCTCCGCGATCTCGATGTGCAGGTAGTTGGGCGGGATGCGGTACTTCTTGATCATGTCCGAGAAGAACTCGGCCACGTCCAGGGCCAGCACGTCGGTCTTGGTGACGTTGATGGACACGGGGACGGGACGCAGGCCCTGGTCCACCCATTTGCGGATGGTGACGCAGACCTGCTCCCAGATGTACTGGTCGAGCTTGGTGATATAGCCGTTGCCCTCCAGGATCGGGATGAAGACGGCGGGGGAGATCATGCCCAGCTTGCCGTGGCTCCAGCGCACCAGCGCCTCGGCGCCCACCATCTTGCGGGTGTTCAGGTCAAAGCGGGGCTGCAGGTAGAAGATGAACTCGCCGTTCTTGAGGCCCTGCAGGATCTGGGGCATGAGGATCTGCTCGTTGCCGTTGTCCTGCCCCTTGGAAGCGGGCCCCTGGGCGCCGTTCATGGGCATCTGCCCGGTCTTTGAAAGGCGCTCCAGCGCCTCCGTGATCTGCCGAAGGGTCCTGCGTTCCCGGTAGCGCATCTGCTCCTCCACAGGGGGAATGACGCTCTTGTGGAACTCGTCCATGAACAGCCCCATGCTGCGCAGCATCACGTTCCAGGCCAGGCGCTCGAGGATGTTGAAGGTCAGGGAGAGGATGACGCCGGCGACGGCGGCGTAAAAGGAGACCCGGATGCCGGCGAGCAGCGCCTGCGCGCCCACGAGGGCTTCCCCGGCGCTGCCCAGGGAGACCTTTTTGAGGCCCGTCAGCAGCCCGATGAAGGTGCCCAGCACCCCGATGCCCCCCAGGGTCCCCGGGATCTGGCGCACCACGCCCTGCCAGCTGCGCAGCCCCAGGATCTCCCCGTTCAGGAAGTCCTCCACGTCCGAGATGACCTGGCCGGACTGGCGCTGCATCTCCACCTTTTCCGCATAGGCCTCCATCAGTTTATCCAGGGTGCGGTGGGAAAACACCGCGCCCTCCTGGCTGAGGACCGCCCAGGCGCTGCGGTCCTTGGTCTCCCTGGCCTCCCGGATGCTCTCAAGGCCGGTTTTGAATCCCCGGGCGTAGCGGATGACGGGAAGGATGCCTGCCACGCTTCCCGCAAACACGATCGCCTCCATCAGGCCCACAAAGCCCATGGAGAAGCGGTCCGGCGCAAGGACGGCCAGAAGCGCGCCGCCGGCCAGAATGAACAGGTTCAGGACAACGATCAGTATGCGCATAGTCTCTTCCTCGCTCGCCGTCTTTGTGTCAGGATGCCCCTGGGGTACGATGGACAGGATGATTCATGATTCTACCATATCGGAAGATTTCTTGTACACTTTTTTATGGCATGTTGCTCATGAAAAGTGCAGAGGACAAAGCTTGTGCAGAACCATCTGAAGAAATGACAGAAATCAGTGAGAAAATAGATTTGAAAATTGCATCAGAATCTTGCCTGGAGTATAATTGGACATGAAATTCGGCATCATTCATTTTTCTGGTGATTTTCCATTAATAAAGTTGGTTTTGTCTTTTTGACGTCGCAGGCAGAGTTCTTCTTCAGCTAATATGTTTTAATATCCCAATATTTTGAGAATTGATTTCTATTTTCTAAAATAGACCATGAACTGGTCTTTGCCGGGTATTACGATGGTCCGCAGATCTGTGTCAATCTCCCCTGGTTCAGAATCCTTTGCCCATTTATCATCCAGTTTTCAGGCTTGTGCCGACTCGTCCCCGTATCCGGATTTCTGTATCTGATATGAGACGAAAACGTTCCATCCACGCCTGGGAAGGGAACTGCAGGGGTGATTTTTGCTCCTCAATCTACCCACTGAGTCACGAAGTTCCAGGGAAAATACCCTGTTTGTCACGAAAATGCTTTGTTCCATCCTTCAAAACCATGTGTATGCACGGCAATCAAATCACAGGAAACAGAAATGGTTTCATCCATTAGAGTCGGCGAGAGGTCTATTCTCCGGATCGGTTTATGCCGTCATCTCAAGCACAAGGATTATAATTATTGAATCAGAAAATAAGGAGGATCAGATATGTATCGCAAAGTGTCCGAATATCTGCAGCACTGGAGGCAGGATCCCTACCGAAAACCGCTTCTGGTTCAGGGGGCGCGCCAGGTCGGCAAGACCTTTTCTGTCCTGGAGTTTGGCAGACAAATGTATGAGAACGTCGCTTATTTTAATTTCCAGACAAATCCTCTGCTGGCAAAGACATTTGAGGAAGATATCAGCCCTTCTCATTTGCTGCCGATCCTCTCTCACCTCAGCGGTCAGACAATCACCCGGGGAGGTACCCTGATTGTTTTTGACGAGATTCAGTTGTGCGAAAGAGCACTGACTTCGCTGAAATACTTTTGTGAAGAAGCTCCGCAGGTCCATGTGATCGGCGCAGGGAGTCTGCTGGGGGTTGCTGTGAATCGCAAACAGAATGCCTTCCCGGTGGGAAAGGTGGACCGCTGCACCATGACCCCCATGGATATGGAGGAATTCCTGCTGGCTGTGGGCGAGGAGGAGCTTGTCTTTCGGATCCGATCCTGCTTCGAGGAAAACAGTCCCATGCCGGTGGCACTGCATGAAGCCGCCCTCCGCCGATATCGCCAGTATCTTGTCATCGGCGGGATGCCGGAGGCGGTTGCCAGGTTTGTTCAAACGCAGGACTATATCCAGGTGAGACATATTCAGGATACGATCCAAATGGATTATCTGGATGACATGAGCAAATACCAGGAAAGTGCAAATGAGATTAAAAAGACGAGGCTGACCTACAGCACCATCGCGGTGCAACTCTCCAAACGGAATAAACGTTTTCAGTACAAAATGATGAAGAGTGGTGCCAGGGCGGCGGAATACGAAAACGCGATCGAATGGCTGGTGACTGCGCATCTCATGCATCAGGTGTACCGCACAGAACAAATCCGAAAGCCGCTGGACAATTACAAAGATATTGATGATTTTAAAGTTTACCATGCAGATATGGGATTGCTTTGCGCACAGAAGGATGTCCGTCCAAACGATATTTTCTATATGGAAAAGGAGCTTGAAGATTTCAAGGGAGGGCTGACCGAGAACTATGTCTACTGCCAGCTCAGGACATCCGGTTTCAAGGCATTCTACTGGCGAAATGACAAAGGAACGAAGGAAGTCGATTTTATCATCACATTGGGGGACCGCCTGATTCCCGTTGAAGTCAAGAGTTCGGAAAACACGGTTTCCAGCAGCCTCAAGGAATACGTGAAACAGTTTGGACCAGATGTTGCCATTCGTGTATCTGAGAAGAATTTCGGGATGGAAAACGGCATCCGCTCTATTCCTCTCTACGCAGTGTTCTGCCTGAAGGCAGACGGATGAATTCTCCTTCAGAAAGATGGAAGAGAGCGGCTTCCGGGCAGTAGCGGAGCTTCCCTGATGGTCATTGCCGGACGGCGATGGCCTATTGCAGGCTGTGCAGGGAGATTCCGGGGAGAGTGGGATGCGCTCATCAAAGCCGCAGAGGTTTAGAGTCTTTCCCTAGGGCCCTGGCCTGCGGAAAGGACGAGGGAAACGCGCTTGAACCTGCAGGCCGAATATGATACGCTTATCATTATCGATACGGGGAGTTTCGGCTCCCGGCAGAAAAGAGGAAACGACGGATGAAGATTGCCATTGCCGGCACGGGCTATGTGGGGCTGTCCCTGGCCGTGCTGCTGTCCCGGGAAAATGAGGTGACCGCGGTGGACGTGGTCCCTGAGAAGGTGGAGAAGATCCGCCGGTGGGAAAGCCCCATCGTGGACGCGGAGATCCAGGACTATCTGCGCCGCCACGGGGAGCTGGGGCTGCAGCTGACGGCCACCCTGGACGGGGAGACGGCCTACCGGGAAGCGGACCTGGTGGTGGTGGCCACCCCCACCAATTACGACCCGCAGCTCAACTTTTTTGACACCTCCGCGGTGGAGCAGGTCCTGGAGTCGGTGCTTGCCCTCAACGAGACGGCCACCCTGGTCATCAGAAGCACCGTGCCCGTGGGATTCACGGCGAAGATGCGGGAAAAATTCCGGACGGAGCGCATCCTCTTCAGCCCGGAATTCCTGCGGGAGTCCAGGGCGCTCTACGACAATCTCCACCCCAGCCGCATCATCGTGGGCTGTGACGGGGAAAGCCGGGAGAAGGCCGAACTCTTTGCAAAGATGCTCTCCCGCGCCGCCCTGGAAAAGCCCCCGGTCCTGCTCATGGGCACCACCGAGGCCGAGGCGGTCAAGCTCTTTGCCAACACCTTCCTGGCCCTGCGGGTCTCCTATTTCAACGAGCTGGACACCTACGCCGAGCTCAAGGGCCTGGATGCCCGCGCCATCATCGAGGGCGTGTGCCTGGACCCGCGCATCGGCAGCCACTACAACAATCCCTCCTTCGGCTACGGTGGCTACTGCCTGCCCAAGGACA
>OMRS01000222.1 GCA_900313545.1 uncultured Eubacteriales bacterium
GCTGACTGGTTCAAGTCCATCGGTATTCCCACCTCCACCGGTACCAAGGTCTTCGCCCTGGGCGGTAAGATCAACAACACCGGCCTGGTGGAAGTCCCCATGGGTATCCCGCTGCGCACCATCATCGAAGACATCGGCGGCGGCTGCCCCAACGGCAAGAAGTTCAAGGCCGTACAGACCGGCGGTCCTTCCGGCGGATGTCTTACCAAGGAATTCCTTGACGAGCCCATCGACTTTGACAATCTGGTCGCCAAGGGATCCATGATGGGCTCCGGCGGAGCCATCGTCATGGACGAGGACAACTGCATGGTGGACGTGGCCAAGTTCTACATGGAGTTCATCTGCGATGAGTCCTGCGGAAAGTGCTCACCCTGCCGCATCGGCACCAAGCGCATGCTGGAGATCCTCACCCGCATCACTGAGGGCAAGGGCACCATGCATGACCTGGACGAGCTGGATGAGCTGAGCGTCACCCTGAAGACCAACTCCCTGTGCGCTCTGGGCCAGACCGCCTCCAACCCCATCACCTCCACCCTCACCCATTTCCGTGACGAGTATATCGCCCACATCGTTGACAAGAAGTGTCCTGCTCACGTGTGCAAGAAGCTGATGCAGTATCACATCGATCCTGAAAAGTGTATCGGCTGCGGAATGTGCGCGCGCGGCTGCCCGGCGGAATGCATCACCAAGTCCGGCTATACCGCTCCCGGCCACAAGCTGGAGTCCATGGTCATTGACACCAGCAAGTGTATCAAGTGCGGTGCCTGCATGAGCGCATGTCGCTTCAAAGCAATCGACAAGAAGTAAGCGGGGGAAAAACGATGTCAAAAGTGAATATCAAAATCGAAGGCGTTCCCTATCAGGTCGAAAGCGGCATGACCATTCTGGAAGCCGCCAAGGCCTGCGGTTACGAGATTCCTTCCCTTTGTGCCTTTAATCACGGCGAGTGCAACCAGGGTTCCTGCCGGGTATGTCTGGTGGAAGCCACTGGTGCCAGGGGACTCGTGGCCAGCTGTGTGTATCCCGTAGCCGAGGGCATGGAAATCCGCATTTCCTCCCCTGCCGCCGTGGCAGCCCGCCGGCACAGCGTGGAGCTGCTCCTTTCCAACCACAACCAGTTCTGCCAGCAGTGTGACAAGAACGGACACTGCGAGCTGCTGCATGTGGCCACGATCACCGGCGCCCGCGACGGCGCCTTTGCCGGCGTGCATTCCGAGACCCACATCGACCGTCTGGCGCCCGCCCTGGTCCGCGACACCTCCAAGTGCATTCTTTGCGGACGCTGCATCGCCCGCTGCGGCAATGCCCACGGCCTGAGCATCCTCGGATATGAGAACCGCGGCTTCAACACCTTTGTTTCTCCTGCCGGAAACCGCAGCTTTGCCAAGTCTCCCTGCATCCAGTGCGGTCAGTGCGTCAATGTCTGCCCCACCGGCGCCCTCATGGAGCATTCCGAGATCGACAAGGTGGATGCTGCCCTGCGCTCCGGCAAGCACGTCATCGTGCAGGCGGCTCCCGCCGTGCGTGCCGCCATCGGCGAGGAATTCGGATATCCCATCGGCACCCCGGTCACCGGGAAGATGATCGCCGCCATGCGCCGTCTCGGCTTCGAGCGCGTGTATGACGTCAACTTCGGCGCCGACCTGACCATCATGGAGGAAGGCACCGAGCTGCTCAGCCGCCTGACCAACGGCGGCGTGCTGCCCATGATCACCTCCTGCTCTCCCGGATGGATCAACTACGCGGAGTACAACTACAGCGACCTGCTGCCCCACCTGTCCTCCTGCAAGTCCCCGCACCAGATGCAGGGCGCCATCATCAAGTCCTACTGGGCACAGCAGAACGGCGTCGCTCCCGAAGATGTCTTCGTGGTGTCCGTCATGCCCTGCGTTGCCAAGAAGTTCGAGAAGGAGCGCGAGCAGGAGAAGGTCAACGGGATCCCGGATGTGGATGCGGTCATCACCACCCGTGAGCTGGCGCGCATGATCAAGCGCAGCGGTATCATCTTCAACCGCCTGCCCGATGAGGAATGGGATCAGGACATCATGGGCGATTACAGCGGTGCCGGCGTCATCTTCGGCGTCACCGGCGGCGTGATGGAAGCTGCCCTGAGAACCGTGTATTTCAAGCTCACCGGCAAGGAGCACGAGCAGATCGTGTTTGAAGCCGTTCGCGGCCATGATGCAGGCATCCGTGAGGCCTCCATCAACATCAACGGAACCGTGGTCAATGTGGCCATCGCCTCCGGCATGCGTTCCGCCAAGGTCCTGCTGGATGAAATCCGCGAAGGAAAGTCCAAGTATCAGTTCATCGAGATCATGGGATGCCCGGGCGGATGCATCAACGGCGGCGGCCAGCCCTATGTCCGCAGCTGCTTCCTGCCCAACGAGGCCGACGACATCATGGATACCTACAAGGAGAAGAGAGCTCAGACCCTCTATTCCGAGGACGAGCGTCAGACCATCCGCCAGTCCCACAACAACCCGCAGATCATCGAGCTGTATGAGAAGTTCCTGGGCGAACCCAACTCCCACAAGGCCCATGAGCTGCTGCACACCTCCTATGCGGGACGCGAGTGCTTCCCTAATCTGTAATTTCCCTTCCCCAAGTTTCCGGCGGCGCCAGGTGCGCCGCCTTTTTTCATGCCCGCCGTCTCCCGCGTTCCCGGGTTTGTCCTTGCAAATCCTATTTCCGTGCGGTATATTGTCCGTACATTCTCTGAAGGGAAACCGCCCCCTATATATCCCTTTCGGAAGATTTCATTGCAGCCTGAAGGCGCGGGAAATCCCGCGCCTTTGAATCTGTCCGGCGGAGCCTTCCGCGGGCATCGCTCCAAGGAGTGCATCATGGTCTTTTCCAGCCTCACCTTTCTTCTGCTTTTTCTGCCCCTCACCCTGGGGGCGTACTTTCTGCGCAGAAGCATTTCCTGGAGAAACGGGGTTCTGCTTCTCGCCTCCATCCTTTTCTATGCCTGGGGAGAACCGCAATGGGTCTTTGTCCTGATCCTGCAGACCTTCCTGGTCTGGGGGTGCTCCCTTGCCGGCGCGCGTTCCGAAAGCCGGCTTCTGCGGCGCATCCTGACCCTTGTGGCCGTGGGATCCCCCCTGGCCGTGCTGCTCTATGCCAAGTACGCCGCCTTTCTTCTGGCCCCGCTGCTCTCCCCTCTGGGCCTGAAAGTGGTCAGTGTGCGCATGCCCCTGGGGATCTCCTTTTTCACCTTCCAGATCATCACCTATGCGGTGGATGTCTACCGCACGCCTTCGCAGGTCCAGAAAAATCCCCTCCGGCTGCTGCTGTACATCAGCTGTTTTCCCCAGCTGGTCGCGGGCCCCATCGTTCGCTACGCCGACGTGGCCAGGGCGCTGGGCAGCCGGCAGACCACCCTGGATGATTTTCTCTCCGGCATGCAGCGTTTCGCCTGCGGCCTTGGCAAAAAGGTGCTTCTGGCAAACCTGTGCGGCCGCGCAGTCAGCGATCTCATCTCCAACCAGCAGCTCTACGGCATGAGCACCGCCGGCGGATGGTACATGGCCCTCATGTACTCCCTGCAGATCTATTTTGACTTTTCCGGATACTCCGACATGGCCATCGGCCTAGGACGGGTCTTCGGCTTCCGTTTTCTTGAAAACTTCAATTATCCCTATCTTTCCCGGAGCATCAGCGAATTCTGGCGCAGATGGCACATCTCCCTGGGCACCTTCTTCCGGGAATATGTCTACATTCCTCTTGGAGGCAACCGCTGCGGGGCCGCAAGGCAGATTTTCAACCTGCTGGTTGTCTGGGGACTGACCGGCCTGTGGCACGGAGCCAGTCTGAATTTTGTGATCTGGGGCCTCTATTTCTTCCTCCTCCTTGTCCTGGAGCGCTTTGTCCTGCGCGCTCTGCTGTCCCGTCTGCCCGCGCCCTGCAGCTGGCTGATCACCTATCTACTTGTGCTTTGCGGCTGGGTCATCTTCTACTTTACCGATCTGACCGAAATGAGGGCCTACCTGTTCTCCCTGGTGGGCGCAGGGGGACAGGTTCCCCTCATTACCCCGGAACTGTCCATGGTCGTACGCCAGTATTCCTTCCTGCCCCTCATCGGCCTGTTTGCCGCCTTCCCCCTGTGGCGGCATCTTCCCCTCGCCCGGCACCGGGGTCCGGCCCTCCTGTGGACCACCGGAATCTATGTGCTCTCCCTGCTGTTCATCGTGGGCCAGAGTTTCAACCCCTTTATCTATTTCCGATTCTGAGAGGTGCCTATGATCAAGAAGCTTTCCTTCATCCTGGTGCTGTGGTGGCTCCTTCTGAGCGCCTGTCTTGGCATCCTTCTGCTGGGAAATGCACCCCGGATTCCCCGCCCTTCCCTCATGGAAAACCGGATGCTTTCAGGTTTTCCGGAGCTGAGCGCGCAGTCGCTCCTGGACGGTTCCTTTTTTTCCGGGATCGAGGACTTCCTCTCCGACGGGTTTTTTGGCCGGGAGGACCTGATTTCCTTCACGGACCATCTGACCTCTCTTCTGGACCTTCGTTCCCAGGAGCAGAAGCTCATGGCGGAGGAAGCCGAGACGAACCGCCTTCTCTCCGGCGATGCAGGGGAGGAGGAAGACCTCATTCCTCTGTCCTCCTCGCCCCTTCTTTCCCTTCTGGTGCCCTGCGCAAAAGCCGAAAAC
>OMRS01000195.1 GCA_900313545.1 uncultured Eubacteriales bacterium
CCGGAAGATATTCAAGCCGACATCGTCGTTGAATTCGCGTCCAACTTCCCCGGGAAGTATCCGGACCACCACCTCGCAGGTGGCGGCTACGCGCAGCAGATTGACATGGCCGCCGTGTGCCGCCAGTTTTCGGTCACACAGGGTGGCGTGGAGATGAAGGTAGCAGGCGCCGTCCTTCTGCGTGACGGTCCCGCAGAGGTTGCTGATCTCCATGGGCTCGGAGAATTCCTTTTTGAAGAACGTCCGGGTCGGAACATCATAGACGCAGACCACAGCGTGGTCGATGGCCCCCAGCCCCTCCACGGTGGCCAGACGGATGTTCTCTTTGCTGCACAGTGTGCTCAGGGAGGCAAGGACTTCCTCGCCGCGGTCGATCCTCACAATATAGGTGTCTGCGAATTTCTGATATTCCATGATGAACCTCCTCTGTTTTGCGGATTCAGGGTCACGGGGGGACGGAGTTCGTCTTCCGGGGGAGCTTTGGGGGCACCCGCGGCCTTTCAGTAGCCCCTTTTGAGGTCCACTTCCCTCAGGAGAGGCCGACCGAGGCGGAAATTGTCAAAGTCCTCAAGGAACAGGGAAATGATGCGCTCACGGGTATAGGGAAGTGTCATGTTTCCTGCCACGTGGGGCATGGTGAGAAGGCCAGGACAGCTCCAGAGCGGAGAATCCGCGGGAAGGGGCTCCGTTTCAAAGACGTCCAGGGCAGCCAGAAAGTGTCCCTTCAGCAGGAGCGGAAGGAGCGCGCTTTCATCGATCAGGCTTCCCCTTCCCACGTTGACCACAAGGGCCTTTTCCGGAAGGAGACAGAGGCGGTCGTGGTCAAGGATATGGAAGGTTTCGGAGGTTCCGGGAAGGGAGGCAATCAGAATATCGGTCTCGGGAAGCAGTTTATCCAGGGAGGAGAGGGGCAGGACCTCATCAAAGAGTCCTCCGGGATTGCGGCCGCTGCGGTTGAACCCGGTCAGGCGCGCAGGAAGGAAGCCGCGCAGCCGTCTGGCAATCTCCTGTCCGATGTCCCCGGTTCCCAGCAGGGCGATCCGGCTGCCCAGGATGGAGCGCACGGGAAGGTTGCGCACCCATTCCCGGCGGGATACGAGGGCGTTGTAGTCCTGCTGGCGGCGCAGCATCTCCAGGGTGATCATCACCACATGCTCAGAAATGGTGACCCCGTAGGCGCCTGAGGAATTGGTGAGACGGGCCTGCGGGGAGGCGAAGGTGCCGGGGGCAAGAAATTGATCGATCCCTGCGGAGGGAGTGCACAGCCAGTCAAGCCGGGGGGCGTTGCGGGCAAGGAGGGCGGATGCGCCGAAGATGATTTCGGCATCTTCAAGCGAGCTCAGGGCATCGGTATCCCGGGAAAAGCACTGAACATCAAATCCATGCGGGGAGACGGCTTTCCGGACCCGGTCAAAGTCCTCTGTCCGGAAGGCCTCATTGACGACAATCAGTTTGCGCATTAGCGTTCACTCCAATCCTTGTTGTTGGCAGGTGTCACACGGAGGGAATCCGTGAATGCGGACAATTCGGCGGCCTCCGGGTGCCCGGAAGCCGGAAACTCATGATTCAGGGATGACGCGTGCAAGAGGCGATGAAGGGTCCCCGGGGAGATGAACCATTCCGGACCATCAGCGGACACTCCCCGATGGTGGGAATAGTATAGAGAAGCATGGGACAATTTGCAAACGGGAAAAGACAGCCATGGCGGACGCGGCAGGACGGGATAAGGCTTCAGCGCAGCAGCTGTTCTGGGCGGTGCGCATCGGCATGAAACTGACGGGGGACCATCAAAGGATGGCGGGAGCCCCGCGGCCCGGAGAAGAATCAGGAGGAAACCGACGGGCAAAAAGGGAAAGTCCAGGGCGGGAAACCCGTGTTAAGCAGCGATGGGCCGAAGGCGACCAGCTGCGGGGAAGAGGAGGGAGAGAGGGGATGGGAAGACTTCTGATCCCCCCCTGCTTTTTTTGTGTGTTGAAACTGGTTGAGAGATTGGGATTGTGGTATGATCTGTCAATAAGGAGAAGGACGGCAGCCCCTTGATCGGTCCTGCCTGAGAGGGGGACCTGCCCCTTGCCGCGGCATCCGTCACAGTTCATCCGCGATACCGCGGAAACGTGAAGCAGAAGGCTCCCGGAATCCTCTCCGACCGAAAAACGCGGAGTGCGGCTGCCTGCGAATCTGCAAAGCAGGTTCATGCCGGCCTGAACAGAGCGTTTTCGTGCGTGCCAACAAGAAGGAGAGTTGTATGCGATATCCATGTCTGGTTCTGGATCATGACGATACGGTTGTCAACAGCACAGCGACAGTGCACTATCCCTGCTTCGTGGAGTATACCGCCCGCTATTTCCCGGAGTATCACTGCACGCTGGATGAATATTTTCTCAAGAACTTCGATCCGGGAGTGGTGCCCTTTTTCCGGGACGAGGTGGGGATGAGCGATGAACAGATGAAACATGAGCAGGACTACTGGCTTTCATATGTGCAGGACCATGTTCCCCAGGCGTATGACGGGATCCGGGAGATTCTGGAACGGTACCGCGCGGAGGGCGGGATCATCTGCGTCGTCTCCCACTCTCATGCGGACAACATCCTCCGGGATTATCGGGAAAACCGGCTGCCGGAACCGGAACTGATCTACGGATGGGAACGTCCCCCGCATGAACGCAAGCCCCATCCCTTTCCCCTCAGGGATATCATGCGCCGGCTGGATCTTGCGCCCTCTCAGATCCTGATGCTGGATGATCTGAAGCCGGGATACGACATGGCGCGGGCATGCGGGGTGGATTTTGCCGGTGCGGGATGGTCAAATGACATCAAGCAGATCGAACGGTTTATGAGGAAAAACTGTCACAGGTATCTGAAAACGGTGAAGGAACTGGAGGAATTCCTGTTCGCGGAGGAGGAAGAGACATGAGTAAACGGATAATAAGAATTGTTCTGACCGGAGGTCCTGCAGCGGGAAAGACCACTCTGATCAGCCGAATCCTTCACGAGTTCAAGCAGGAGGACGGCTGGCGGGTGATTACGATTCCTGAAACGGCCACGGACCTGATTTCAGGCTTTGGCATCAAGCCGTTTGGCGGATGTATGAGCATGCTTCAGTTCCAGGACTTTGTGGTGGCGGACCAGATTCACAAGGAGAATCTGGCGCTGAAGGCGGCGGAGATTGTCCCTGAGGACGATGTGCTCATCATTTATGACAGGGCCATCATGGATGACAAGGCCTATGTGACGGATGAGGAGTTTGCCGAGGTCCTGAGCCATTTTGACGGCCGGACGGAAGCGGAGGTGCTCTCCGGGTACGATGCCGTCCTTCACCTGGTGACCTGTGCAAAGGGCGCGGAATCCGCATACAACCTGGGCAATGAAGCCAGAACGGAATCCATTGAGGATGCGCGCAGGATGGATGACCGGACCCTGCAGGCATGGAGCGGACACCCAAATCTCAAGATCATCGACAATTCAGAGGATTTTGATGACAAGATCAATCGCGCCATCCGGGAGATCTACCGGTGCCTGGGTGAACCTGAACCCGTGATTGAAAAGCGGAAATTCCTGATTTCCATGCCCGATCTGTGCGTGCTCCGGGAGAAGTACAATGCGCTTGAAGTGGACATGATGCAGACCTACCTTGTGGAAGTCAAGCCCGGTGTGGAGCGCAGAATCCGTCAGCAGCGCAACGGCAGCACCTATCTGTATTTTTATACGGAGAAAAGCAGACTGCCGAGTGGCGACAAGCTGGATACGGAGCGCCCGATCTCCGAAAAGCAGTATATCCGCTACCTCATGGAGGGAGACAGGAACCTGCACAGCGTCTACAAGACCAAGTACAGATTTTTCTATAACTCTCACCGGCTGGAGGTCGATGTGTACCCCTTCTCCAAGGACAAGGCCGTCCTGTTTTTGTACAGCAAGGAGCTGGAGGGAAATCTCCCCGGGGAGATCCGGGTCCTCAGCGAAGTGACGGACAATCCCAGATACAAGAACCGGATGCTGGCAAAGATTCAGACGCTGTGACAGGCCCGGAAGGGAAAAAAAACAATCAGCACCGGATGATGCAAATCATTCGGTGCTGGTTTTGTGAAGAGGTTATTCCTCCGGGAAGGGGAAGCCCTCCCAGACGGGGCGGCCGGGGTAGATGCTGGGCTGAATCCGGCCGGTGAGCACATCCCGGGCGCCACGGGCCAGGGCATCCATCTCATACTCCCCGGGATAGGCATAGACCGGGGCAATGAAGCCGCACTGCTCCCGCAGGGAACCTTCGATTTCCGGGAACCGGAGCAGCCCGCCCGTCAGGAGAATGGCATCCACCCGGCCCCGCAGCACGACGCTCATGGCACCGATCTCCTTGGCGGTCTGGTAGATCATGGTATCCCAGACGAGCCGGGCATAGGGATCTCCGTTTTCGATTCTCCGGTGGACGGCGTCTGCGCTGGAGGTCCCGAAATGGCTGGAGAATCCTCCGGATTCGGTGCACATCTGCAGCAGCTTTTCCGGGGAAACCCCGGAGAGGTGCTCAATCAGGTCCGTGATGGCAAGGCCGCCGATGCGGGTGGGGGTAAAGGGACCTTCTCCCCCGGCGGCGTTGTTGCCGTCAATCATCCGTCCGTGATCGTGGGCGGAGATGGAAATGCCTCCGTCAATGTGGCAGACGATCAGCCGAAGGTCCTCATAGCGGCAGCCCATGGCCTCGGCGTGCCGGCGGGCGGTCTCTTTCTGATTGAGGACATGGGAAATGGCCCGTCTGTGAATGCCCCGGATCCCGGTGATGCGGGCGATGTCCTGGTACTCGTCCACCACCGTGGGATCCATCATGAACATGCGTCCGCCGTATTCCTTCTGGAGCTCAGCAGCCAGCTGCACGCCCAGGTTGGAAACATGGTTGAGGCCGCCCCGGGCAGCGCGGGTATCCTCCAGAAGCTGAGGCGTGACTTCATACACGCCGCTGGCGACGGGATAGCAGCTGCCGCCCCGCCCGATAAAGGCATCCACCTGTGACAGGTCCAGATGGTTGTCCTGGATGAAATCCCGGATGATCTTCATCCGGTAGGGAAGCTGATCGTTGATGCGGCGGAATCTGAGCAGCTGGGTGGAATCATGGAAAACGTTTTCGGCAAGGATTTTCCGCTCGTCCTCGTAAAGCGCCAGCTTGGTGGAGGTGGAACCGGGATTGATGACAAAGATCCGCAGAGACATGGGGGGACCCCTCTTTCAGAAATGATGGATGTCGGTTTCTATTATAGCAGTTCCGGGAACAGGGTCAATGTTTCCCGTCAGGATTGCAAAACAGGTCTCTAAAGGGTAGAATGGCCGATACGAAAGGAGCAAGCGGATGAATGTGATTCTGATCGGAATGCCTGGAGCCGGGAAAAGCACCGTCGGGGTGATCCTGGCCAAGATGCTGGCTTCGGCATTCCTCGATACAGACCTGCTGATCCAGGAGAGAACGGGCGTTCCCCTGTGCCGGACCATTGAAAGCCAGGGGATTGGAGCCTTCCTTCAGATCGAGGAGGACACCCTGTGCGGGATGGATATCCCGGGAGGCCGCAGCGGATGTGTGATTTCCACCGGCGGCAGCGTGATCTACAGCCGGAAGGCCATGGCGAGGATGCACCGTCTGGGAACGGTGGTCTATCTGAAGGTGGGCTGTGAACAGCTTCTGTCCCGCCTCGGGGACCTCCGCCGGCGCGGCGTGGTCCTGTCGGAAGGAGAGACCTTTCAGCAGCTGTATGAAGAGCGCACGCGGCGCTATGAAGAGGAGGCGGATCTGGTACTGGATGAAGGACAGATGAGCCTGGAGCAGACCGTCGAGGCGCTTTACGGGAGTATCATGGAAAGAAAGGAACAGACAACATGCAAAAATGGATGGGATGGATTCTGGCGGCTCTGATGCTCCTGGCAGGGGTGGCCTTTGCCGATGAAGCGGTGGACATCACGCGGTACAGCCGCATGAAGCCCAATCAGAACTGGGGAGATCTCAAAAGGCTCCGGGACGGACGGATCAAGACCTACTGGAACGGCGGCAAGAATGCCTGGATCGAATTTGAGCTGCCGGAGACGCGTCCCTGCTACGGGATGTATATCCGCTGGGCGGAGGAAATGATGAACTTCGTCGTTGAAAAGCCCGGAAAGGACGGGGAATGGGAAGTCTGTGTGCCGGAGCCCGAGCATCTGTTCTATAACCAGTATGTCCCCCTGGAGGGGCTGACCCGTTTCCGTCTGCGCAAGACGGATCCGCGGGAGGAGAACATGGCCATCGGGGAGCTGCAGCTGCTCTCTGAGGGAGATCTGCCGGATTTTGTCCAGATCTGGAAGCCGTTTGAGGGCAAGGCGGATCTGCTGGTCCTGGTGGCGCATCCGGATGATGAGGTCCTGTGGTTTGGCGGCATGATCCCGTATTACCGCGGAGAACTGGGAAAGAAGGTCCTGGTGGTGAGCGTCTCCAGACAGCCGGGCTCCCGCAAGAGCGAGCTGCTGGACTGCCTGTGGACCTGCGGTGTCCGGGAATACCCGATTGTCACCGGCGGGGAAGCCTTCATTGACCGCTATTCCAGCTACCTCAAGGAGGTGCTGGAAATGTGGGGAGAGGACAACCTGCTGACATTTGTAGCCCGGATTCTCAGGGAGTACCAGCCGGATGTGGTGGCGACCCATGATTTCAACGGGGAATACGGTCATGCCGCGCACAAGGCATGCGCCTATGCGGTGGAACAGTGCCTGGAACTGGCGTCGGATGCGCAGTTTGATCCGGACAGTGCCCGGAAATATGGAACCTGGAAGCCGAAAAAGGTGTATGTGCACCTGTACCCGGAGAACCAGATTATCATGGACTGGCGCCAGCCGCTGGAAGCCTTCGGGGGAAAAACGGGATTTGACATGGCCTGTCTGGGATTCAAGCGGCATAAGACCCAGCAGTCCGGGAAATATGCGGTCCAGGACAAGGGCCGCAAGGACTGCCGCAAATTCGGCCTGCTCTATACCTCCGTGGGAGCGGATGTGCAGGGAAATGATCTGTTTGAAAACATTCCCGGCCACAGCATCAAGCCGGCGCTCGAGGCGGATGCCGGGGAAGAGACGACGGCATCTCCGGAAGAGGCGGACAGGAAACAATGAGCAACAGCAGCCGGATCCGAAGCGGAACCCGGCTGCTGTTTTACTGGAAGATCAGAGGGTGTCGGGGTGCTGGATCCCCGTTTTCAGCTTGAGGGCGGTGTCCTCCCCCTTCAGAATCCGGACAAGCTCCAGCCCCATGTCAACGGCAAAGCCCATTCCGCGGCCGGTGGTGATGTTGCGGTCCGTGATGACACCGGTGTTTTCGTACATGGCGCCCCGCAGGTGGGATTCCCAGCCGGGATAGCAGGTCACATGGTATCCCTCCAGCAGACCCAGATCACCGGGAACGCTGGGGGCGGCGCAGATGGCGGCAATGCGTTTCCCCTGGGCGGAAAACGGCTCAGCTGCCGGCAAAGCAGGTCGGAGGCGGCCAGGTTGGGGGTGCCGGGGACTCCGCCGGGAAGGAACAGAACATCGCAGCTGTCAAAGTCCGCCTCGTCAATCCTCTGGTCGGTCACCACGGTGATCCCGTGGGAGCCGGTGACCTGAAGATCGGAGGAAACGGAGGTGAGCAGAACCTGGATACCGGCACGGCGGAGAATATCCACCACGGTGAGGCATTCCACCTCTTCAAAGCCGGGAGCGACAAAGGCAAAGACACGATCCATGGGATCCCTCCTGAAAATGATGTTGAGATGGATCCATTATGACAAATCAGGAATGAAATGGCAATGGTTTCTCCGGCTCTTTTCGCGGAGGAAGAAGCGCGCAGGCCGGGACCGGAGAATAAGATAAGAACCGATGGCAACGAGGAGGAGAAGAAAATGAGTCAGATGATGCTTGCCCTGGTGCTGTTTGTGATCATGTACGCGCTGCTGCTGATTTTTGCTGAGCAGCGGTGGCTGATCGCGCTGGGAGCGGCGGCGGCGTTCATGATTGTGGGGATTCTGCCGGTGCCCAGTGCACTGGGGGCGATCAACTGGAATGTGCTGATGATGCTGGCGGGAACCATGGCAATCGTGGAATTGTTTATCGAGAGCAACATGCCGGCCCTGATGAGCGAGAAGCTGCTGAAGATCACCCCGAATGTCATGTGGGCGGTCATCGCCCTGAGCCTGCTGTCGGGTCTTATCTCGGCATTTGTGGACAATGTGGCCACGGTGCTGATGGTGGCCCCGGTGGGACTGGCTGTGGCCAAAAAACTGAAGACCAATCCGGTTCCGGTCATCATCTCGATTGCGGTTTCCTCAAATCTGCAGGGAGCTGCGACCCTGGTGGGGGATACCACATCCATTCTGCTGGGCAACTATGCAAGGATGAGCTTCAATGATTTCTTCTGGTTCCACGGCAAGCCGGGAATTGCCGTTGCCGTGGAGGCGGGAGCCCTGATGACCGTGCCGGTGCTCATGGTGCTCTTCCGCAAGGAAAAGGCCAGGGTGGTCAGCGAGGTCACCACAAAGGTGGAGGATCATGTTCCCACATGGCTGCTGCTGGGAACCATTGTGCTGCTGATTGTGGCGTCCCAGTTCCCCAACAAGCCGGAACTGACCAACGGATATATCTGCTGCGGGCTGGCCGTGGTGGGCATCCTGTATGAATGCCTGCGCCAGAAGAAGAGCGGGGTGGCCATGGAGGTGATCAGGTCCATCGATTACAAGACCCTGCTGCTGCTGACGGGACTGTTCATGGTCATTGAGGGAATCACCCAGGCGGGTGTGATTGATATGGTGGCCAAGACCTTTGTGCGTTTTGGCGGACAGAGCAAGCTGGTCATGTATATTCTCATCGTGGGCGTGTCCGTGCTGCTGAGTGCCTTTATCGACAATATTCCCTATGTCGCCACCATGCTGCCCGTGGTCACCGGGATTGCCGGGATCCTGGGCATTGAGCCCTACCTGTTCGATTTCGGACTGCTCATTGGCGCTACCCTGGGCGGGAACATCACCCCGGTGGGCGCATCCGCCAACATTACCGGCATCGGGATCCTTCAGCGGGAAGGCTACAAGGTTTCCAGCAAGGATTTCATGAGAATCGGCGTGCCCTTTACCCTGGTTGCGGCATTTACGGGCGCGCTGGTGATCTGGCTGATCTACGCCTGATTCCGGGCCTGAAGAGAAGGGCGGGATGGAATGCAGCAGGGGAAGCCGCCATCGTCAGAACCATGGGGCATCGTGCCCCGTCCGCCCATGACAGCATTCAGGATGGGGGCGGGATGCTCAGGAGCTTTCCGGCGGTGCCGGAAAGCTCCCATCTGCACCTCGTGCTCTGCAATCCGGATCTTTCCAATAAATGAAAAATGCGAAGCGCCGGCCTAAAAGCCGGCGCTTCGCGCAGTTGCGGACAGGCAGATTCAGAGGGCTTTCAAAAAACCCGGAAACCGCTTTGTCAGGTGGTTTCATCTGAGAGAGGATACCGGACGCATCCGGCGCAGACGGACAGCGGGACCGCCAGCGTCTTTTTGCAGCCGCAGGTCTGCACGCTGCGCTTCAGGGCTCCGTGTATTCCCGGTGCTGGTTCTGAAGACAGAAGGTTTCCTGAACACCGTCGTGCATGAGGTAGGACAGCCCGTAGACCATGGCGTGCCCTTCGGCCACGCGGACGAAGGAACCGTCGGGAAGAATCAGAAAGCAGTGCCCGTGACTGTCCTGCGCGGTGATGTCCTCAAAGAGCCTGCGTCCGTCCAGAATCCGGTTGCAGACGGCCTGATAGTGGGGAAGGATCTGGATGCGGGTCATGCCCAGGCCGGGGATAAAGCTCCTGTAGTCGGGATCCAGGGTCTCTCCTTCGATTTCAGGCTGGGCGTAGACCGTTACGGCGCAGTTCATGGAGCCTGCGCTGATGCCCATCAGAAGGCCGTCAAAGTTTCGGATGGAATCAAACAGGGAGATCCGATGGAAGAAGGCGTTCTGGGTCGGAACATGTCCCCCTGCCAGGATGATGACGTCAAAGGCGCACACCTGCTCCGGCGTGTAGTTGGGGGTACGGCTGTCCCACAGATGGAAGGTGGAGACGGGAAGCCCGGCATTCAGGAAAACCTTGTGGAAGTAATGCTTCATCTCATCATTGGCGGGATGATTGTCCGGGTCCGCGGCGATGAGCAGGACACGGCCCATGTCGGGCCAGTCTCCGGTCAGCAGGGTGACAAACCCGTTGGAGGGATCCAGCAGCGGAGCGCCGCCGGGCGCATCCAGGGGGCCTGTGGGACTGGAGGTCAGATAGAGAATCATAGGATACCTGCCTTAAAAAAGCCGGTCATGCACTGGCATGACCGGCGGGATGTAAAAACGATTTCCGATAAATCAGCGCTTGACGTTGAAAGCGCCCATTCCCGGATAGACAGCAGCTCCGCCCAGTTCCTCCTCAATGCGCAGGAGCTGGTTGTACTTGGCAACGCGCTCGGTACGGCTGGGAGCACCGGTCTTGATCTGGCAGGTATTGAGAGCCACGGCCAGGTCAGCGATGGTGGTGTCCTCGGTCTCGCCGGAGCGGTGAGAGGTCACGGCAGTATATCCGGCCTTGTGAGCCATCTTGATGGCCTCAAGGGTCTCGGACACAGAACCGATCTGATTGAGCTTGATGAGGATGGAGTTGCCGGCGCCCAGTTCGATGCCCTTGGCCAGGCGCTCGGTGTTGGTGACAAACAGGTCGTCGCCCACCAGCTGAACCTTGCCGCCCAGCTCGCGGGTCAGCTCCTGCCAGCCTTCCCAGTCTTCCTCATCCAGACCGTCTTCGATGGAGATGATCGGATACTTCTCCACCAGCTTCTTCCAGTGAGCGATCAGCTCGGAAGAGGTGAAGTGGGTACCGGCCTTGGGCAGAACATACTCGCCCTTCTTGGCGCCCTTCCACTCGCTGGAAGCGGCGTCCATGGCCAGCATGAAGTCTTCGCCGGGGGTGTAGCCGGCCTTTTCGATGGCCTCAAGGATCACCTGGATGGCTTCCTCGTCGCTGGACAGGTTGGGAGCAAATCCGCCCTCATCGCCCACAGAGGTGGCCAGGCCGCGGGACTTCAGCAGAGCGGCCAGCGCATGGAACACCTCGGCGCACATCCGCAGCGCTTCAGCAAAGCTGGGAGCGCCAACGGGCATGATCATGAATTCCTGAACGTCCACGGTGTTGGCCGCATGAGCGCCGCCGTTGAGGATGTTCATCATGGGAACGGGCAGACGGTTGCCGGAGATGCCGCCCAGGAAGCGGTACAGCGGGATATCCAGGGAAGCGGCGGCCGCGCGGGCGCAGGCGATGGACACAGCCAGAATGGCATTGGCGCCCAGGTTGCTCTTGTCCTTGGTGCCGTCAGCGGCCAGCATGGCAGCGTCAACAGCGTAGATGTCGGAGGCATCCATGCCAACGATTTCTTCGGCGATCACAGTGTTGATGTTCTCAACTGCGGTCAGGACGCCCTTGCCGAGATAACGGGACTTGTCGCCGTCGCGAAGCTCAAGCGCTTCAAACTCACCGGTGGATGCACCAGAGGGTGCCATGCCGCGGCCGACAGTGCCGTCATCAAGAATCACTTCCGCCTCAACAGTGGGATTGCCACGGGAATCAAGAATTTCACGGCCTTTGACTTCAACGATTTCCAAATAAGCCATTGGGATCTCCTCCTTATCAATGCCGGACGTGCCGGCTGATCAAATAGTTCATCTCCCGGTTCGGGAGACCGGCAGCGCCGGTGGATTCATTATAGTTTGAAGGGATGGTGTTGTCAATAAAAGCAGGAATAACTGGGCATGGAAAGAGTGCGGAAAACGGAGGGCGAGGGTTGGGAATGCAGATGAATTCAGGGTTATCCCGCGGCGCAGAGAGCGCCGATTCTCCCAAATTCCTCTGCCGGCACCGGAGGTGAAAAGTAGTATCCCTGGAACAGATGGCAGCCCATCCCGGTGAGCATCTTCAGCTGCTCCGCGGTTTCAACGCCCTCCGTGATGACCTCCATCCCCAGATCGCTGGCCATCCCGATGATCGATTTCAGGATGGTTCTGTTGCGCGGTTTCCGGTCAATCTCGTGCAGGAGGCTCATATCGATCTTCATCACATCCGCCTGGATGTCCTTGAGCATGCAGATGGAGGCGTAGCCTTTTCCAAAGTCGTCGATTTCAACGATAAACCCTTTCTGCCGCAGTTTCCGTATGACCGCATCGCAGCTTTCAGGTTCCTCCAGCAGAACGGTCTCCGTGATTTCAAGCCTTAGCAGGCGGGCATCGACCTGATACTTCTCGGTCAGATCCGACAGCACCTGATAGACGTCAATGCTGAAAAAGTCCTTTGCCGACATGTTCACAGACAGCGCCAGGTCCTTTTTCCCGGTGTTTTTCCATGCGCTCAGCTGCCGGACGGCGCGCTCCCAGATATACATGTCAAGCTCGTGGATCAGGCCCGCCTGCTCGAGAATGCCGACAAAGTCTCCCGGCATGACCCGGCTGCCGTCGGGCTTGATCCATCTGACCAGGGCTTCCGCACCGAAGATCTCCCCGTTTTCCCGGACCAGGGGCTGAAGGTACATCTGAAACTGCTCCTGATCGAGGGCTCTGCGGAAGCTGCTGAGGACCTCCTGCTCAAACAGGGTCCTGCGCAGCAGACCGGAATCGAAATAGGCGACGATATCCTTCATGCTCTCCCTGATCGTGTGCAGTGCGGAATTTGCCTTACCGAAGACGACGGAGATCGGGGCGGACGGATCGGCAAACTCATAGACGCCGAAATGAATGATGAAGGTGTAGATCCCGGCATTGAAGGTTTCCGCCAGATCGCGCTGAACACGGATCAGGGCCTCTTCGCTGTAGCTGTCCTGAGGCAGCAGAAGCGCAAACTGGTCCGAACCGAGCCTTCCGCAAAGGCCGCCGGAGTGCAGGGCGATCTCATTGAGCATCTGGGCGGTTTTGACAAGAACCTCATTGCCCTTGATCACGCCGAGCAGGGTGTTGACCAGACGGAAGTTCATGATGTTCCCTGAGATCATGACCCACGTCAGCTCCGGGTTCCGGAGGATATGATTCCGGGAGTGCTCATAGAAAGCGCCCTCATTGAGCACCCGGGTCAGGTCATCATGAACAGAGGCGTACTGCGCGGCCATGTGGTCGATGTTTTCCGCGGCCCTGTCGTTTGCTTTTCCCGCGGCGCCATCTTCCTGCCGGATGCTGACAAGCTCGACAACAGCATTGTACGCTTCTCCGTCCGGGAGCATCAGCGTGACCGGATTGGACTGGATCTGGAACCTCTTCTCATCGAAATGCTCGGCTTTTTCCTGGTGGCGTCCCGTTCTGCATGCGACCGCGCTGGAGCAGTGGAGACACTTTTGCCCTGCATTCCAGATCCCGTAGCAGGTCCTGTTCATGGTCACCGTGCCATCGCTCTGGAAATCCAGAATACGGCATTCAATCGGATCGACAACACGGGCCAGATCGTACTTTCCGGACAACTCATCCAGAAGAGACCGCATCTCTTCCACCGTGTACGCTTTTCTGTTCATAAGCTGCTCCTGTCTGGTTTCGTATGGGGGCCCTCACCGTCGCTTACGGCACTTTTTTTCCGGCCTGTTTGTTCTCGTACATGATCTTGTCCGCGCGGCGGGCGGTATCGTTGACCGAGCTGTCGGTCTGCGGATCATACCGCGCAATTCCAAAGGAGACCCGCACCTGCTCCCACGCAGCTGACGCCGATGCGGTGACCTCATTCTTCGCTATGTCAAACTGGCGCACAAGCTCCTCCAGGTTGCCAAGGTCCTCCCCCGTCAGGACCACCGCAAACTCATCCCCGCCGATTCTGAACACGGGGCTGTGCTGGAAGACGCGGCAGATCAGGCGGCTGGCGCCCTTGAGGTATTCATCGCCCTTGTCATGCCCGTGCTGGTCGTTCACCGATTTGAGATCATCGCAGTCAAACACGCCGATGGCAAAATCGGACAGCTCGTTCTGATCGACCTGCTGCTGCAGTTTTTCGATATACTCGACGAAGGCCCCTTTGTTCCGGACGGACGTGAGGGCGTCCACAAAGGCCTTGGCGTTCAGGACCTTGATCATGCGCTCCTCTTCCATGGCCCGTCTTTCGGCCCGGATGCTCCGCAGCAGCAGCATCAGGATGATGACAAGAACGACGGCAATCACGGACATGACCATGAAGAGATGGTCCTTCACCAGATCCGAGAAGCTGGTTTTCACATCCTCGGAAGAGTAATAGGTCAGGGCGGCGTGTATGGTGCTGTCGGGAACCAGGGATGTGATCTTTGAGAGGATGGAGTACAGCTCCGTGTCGCCCCGCCTCAGAGCGAGACAGTAATCCAGATCAACGCCTGTGGATACAGGGGCCAGATGAAGCTTTTCGCACTGCCTTGAAATATTGTTGTAGCGGTAGTTGCTTACAATCACGCAGTCGGCCTCTCCGGCGGCGACGGCCTTCAGGCAGGCGGGCGTATCCGGATAATACTTTGTCTGCCATCCCGGGTAATTGTCAGCAAGGAAGATGTCGTAGTTCGGATTGCCCTTATTGACGGCAACAGCCGCCGTTTTTTGGCGGACAAACTCCTTTTTGTTCGCCGCCCGGACGACGGCGTCCATTTCAGTTGTCATCAGCGCCGGGGTGACGAGCACATCCAGCTTTTCGGCTTCATACGGTGTCAGATTGGCGGGAAACATGCAGTCCACTTCCCCGTTTTTCAGTGCCGCGATTGCGGCGGCCGAGGTCGGATAACTGACCGTTTCAAAGGTGAGATGCGCGTTTTCAAATGCCGTTGAGGCAGCATCCAGATAATCTTTCAGGGCGCCCGTCAGTTCACCGTTTTCATCTGCGGCGCAGAAGGCCAGGTACTTGTCCTGGAAGCCCAGGCGGACAGACCCGTGATGCATGAGCCATTCATTCTCCCTGTCCGTGAGGAACAGGCTGACTTCGGTACTTCCCAGGTACCGGTCATTGAGCTGCTGGTTATAGTATTTGTTCTCGTCCTGAAGCCGGCTCATGGCCGTGTTCAGCTCGACCAGCAGATCAGGGCGGTTCCTGCTTACGGCGAAGTAGTAGTCCGAGGAACCGATTTTCCAGAGCGGTTCCGCGTTTTCAGCATCCCTTCGGATGTCCATGGTGACGAAGGCATCCAGCTGTGTCCCCAGAAGCTGGATGGATTCATCCTCCGTGCAGGACAGCTCAACAATCTCAGGGTCTGCGCCATGGGTCCTCGCCCAGTCGCGCAGGAGGCTGCTCTGAATGCTGCCCCTGGCTACGCCCACCTTTTTGCCGTTCAGTGAGGAAACATCCTCCATCACAATCCCGTGATCGCCCGGTGAAACAAACAGATAGTAAGCCTCCGTACCCATGGGAAGGGAGGCGTACAGGATATCCCCGGCGCGCTCCTCCGTATAGGAGATGTTGCCCATCAGGTCGATGTCGCCGTCTCTGAGCTTCTGCATCAGCTCAGACCAGGTTCCCTCCACATACTCATACCGCCAGTTTGTAAAGGCGATGAGCTTCTGCTGGTAATCGTAGGTGTATCCGGACCGTCTTCCGTGGGAGTCGGTGATGAAATAGGGGGGTTCATGCCAGCCTACGCGCACGGTTTTCCCGGATTCCTCCGCCAGGGCGGCCATGGACCATGCAAGCGCTCCTGCGAGCAGCAGGCACAGCGCGAAGGACAGAATCCGCCGAATCTTCTGATGAATGACCACGATCTGATGTTCCTTTCCGTCTTATCTGTACGGCCTGATCTCCTCCCGGGTCTGCCCTGAAGGACGGATCCATCGCCGTTTTTTCGTGAATGCGTCGGTTTGTGCTGAGCCTGAGCGTGCCGGCCCCCCTTCATCGGAGGCCTCCCGTCCGGGTCGGTGCATGCGCAAAGCGTCATGCTGCATTGCCGCAGGGCCTGCCGGAAGGCGGTCCATGCCGGCTATATAAAGTCATCATCAAGTATAGCACAAAATGTGCGCAAATGCGATTGTGATGTGCGCAGCTTCATCGCGGGCACGCTGCGGACGGCGGGACACGGACTGCAGGGTCCATTGTCAGAAAGAAAATTGTCAGGTACAATACCGGAAAAGATCCGGGGAGAAGCAGCGGGAGAGTTCCTCTCCCGTTCCCTCCGGGAGGAGATTCCGGATGACGCAGGGCCTGACGCGGCAGACGGCCGGAGAGTCAGGGCTGTGGAGGCAATGGAAAGGAGAGGGCAGGCGTTCTGCCCGAGGAGCCAATGAAGATATCCAAAAAAGATGCCCTGAACTGGTACAGGTTTTTTTCGCAGCTGCCCGAGGAGGAGCCCCTGGGACCGCAGCAGCAGGAGATCGCCCTGTCCGTGCTGTCCCAGATTGAGGCATCGGTTGAAGCTGCCAACCGCGCACTGCTTGACAACATTCCCGGGCTTCAGACCCTGCAGGGACGCACCTTCTATGTGGGGGACAGCCGTCTGTTTCCCAGAGGGTGCATCTCCTGCCTGACCGGTACGGGACTGAGCGCGGTGAGAAAGACCAACCGGTGCAACCTGAACTGCAGGTTCTGCTATGATTACGGGGAAATCCACAGGATCCCGCCCATCGGGGAAGGGTACTGGGAGATCGGGGGGACGCGCTTCCGCCTTGAGGACATGGATCTGCTGCTTTCCGCCTCCCGCCGGCCCACAGGGGTGGCGTACGTGTACCTTGAACCCTTTATGGAGATCGACCTGTATCCGCCGATGATCCGCAGGTTTGCCGAGGCCGGCATTCACCAGCACATGTATACCAACGGGACGCTGGCCAATGAGCAGAACCTGCGGGAACTGGCTGAGGCGGGGCTGCCCGAGATCCGCTTCAACCTGGGCGCCTCGGGATGCTCGGACCAGGTCATCGAGAACATCCGCATCGCCTGCGGACTGTTTGAGCGGGTCGGCATTGAGACGCCCATGACGCCGGAACTGCATGCGCAGTTCATGAAAAAGAAGGACCGGATCCTGTCCACGGGCGTGCAGTTCATCAATTTTGCGGAGCTTCACCTGGGGCCCGGAAATGTGGGGAACTATGCCGGAGAACCCATGTACATGTACCGGATGGGATACCTCTCCCCCATCTGGAGCCGGCAGCTGACCCTGAAAACCATGCGCCAGGCGGC
>OMRS01000225.1 GCA_900313545.1 uncultured Eubacteriales bacterium
ATGCGCGTTGTTTCGGGGGAGTCAGCAAACACAGGGAGCTCCACCGCCAGGGGAACGGGGGTGCGCTCCAGCACGGAGGACAGGGTTTCCTCCCGCCAGTCTTCCGGGCACCAGATAAACACATCCGCCCCGGCGTCCAGCAGGTCAGGCGCCAGTTCCGGAAAGGGCCCTGAAGCCATGAGAAGCGGTTGTCTGTCCGGGGAGAAGTGATTCCCGAAGTGCCGGCGCTGCAGGGAAACCGGACGCGTCAGACGTGCAAGGCGGAGCTTCTCCAGTGCCTCGCGCCGCAGGGCATTGGCCATGGATACCGGCAGAAAGGGCACCCCGCCCTTCAGGGACAACGCTTCCAGGCGATACGGGGCATCTCCCATGCGGGAGAGCTGCCGCCGCAGGGTCGCCTCGGCCTCTTTCGGTTTGTCGGCGCTTTCCAGGCCGCAGATTTCAGCGCTGCCCGAATGTCCCTGCGCGTCAGACAGAATCAGGATGAGGCGCCCGTCTTCAAAACAGGCCTCTCCCGTCAGGGGCATCCTGGGGTCTGTGGACATGCGCTCGCGGGCCCGCGCCTGCTGCTCCCGGCTGGTCAGCCGCCAGACACCGTCCCCTGCCCTGCAGGTTCCTGGTGCGGCATTCAGGATGATCTCTCCCGCGGGACAGTCCGGCCTGGTGTAGGTGACATCTGTCTCCCGTCTGCCCCGCAGCTGGAGCAGGTCTCCGGAGCACAGGGGCAGCGTGGTGCGCACCCGGATCCGATCTCCCTGTACCAAGGTAACTGTGCCCACCCGGACTCCCTGGTGGTTGGGCTTGTCGCGGCTCATAAGCGCTGCGTCGTTTTCTCCCAGCACATACCCCCGGGTAAAGCCTCCGCGGTTGAAAATCTGTTCCAGGTCACGGCGCATCGGTTCATCCAGGTGAAACTCCCTGCCCTGCAGGACATCATCCAGCGCCCGGCGGTAACAGGATGTGACCACCGCCACGTACTCCGGCTTTTTCATGCGGCCTTCCAGCTTGAGGGAGCACACCCCGGCATGCAGGAGCTCCGGCAGATGCTCGATGAGCATCAGGTCCCTCGGGGAAAGCAGGTATCCCCGCTCCCCGTTTTGCATGCGGTAAGGCAGGCGGCAGGGCTGGGCGCATTTTCCCCTGTTTCCGCTTCGCCCGCCCACCATGGAGGAAAAGAGGCACTGGCCGGACACGCATACGCACAGGGCTCCGTGGGCAAAGGCCTCAATTTCCATGCCGGTGTCTGCCATCCGTCTGAGTTCCGCAAGGGTGCATTCCCGGGCAGGCACCACTCTGGAAAAGCCCAGATCCTTCAGCTTCTGGACGCCCTGGACATTGTGGACGGTCATCTGTGTGCTGGCATGCAGCAAAAGTTCCGGGAACTCACGGGCAATGAGGGCTGCCACGCCCAGGTCCTGCACCAGGACGGCATCCGCCCCCGCGTCCCGGATGAGGGCGAGGGCGTCGCGCAGCTGCGTCATTTCCCGGTCCAGCACCAGTGTGTTGACGGTGACATAAACCCTGCGCTCCCGTTCGTGGGCATAGCGTACCGCCTCCATGAGCCCTTCCCCGTCGAAATTCCCGGCGTAGCTTCTGGCCCCGAAGGAGGTCAGCCCCAGATAGACCGCATCCGCGCCGCAGGCAATGGCGGCAGAAAGCGCCTCCCGGTTGCCCGCGGGACTGAGCAGTTCCATGTGTCTTTCCATAAAAACCTCAAACAGAAGAAGAGGCAGATGAAGCTGCCGCTCTGTGGTCATGTGTCCTGTCGGATTCCGCGCTGCTCCAAAGTACGGCGGAGCATGTTGTTCTCCCCCTGCAGTTCCATAAGCTCTTCCGTCAGCGTCATGCAGGTCAGGATGGGCACCATGCCCTCCGCCGCCCGGGTCATGATGGCAAGCTCCCGCATCTGCCGGTCCACGTACCTGGCGATGCGCTGCACCTTTTCCTCAGGCTGGTCCGTGACAAGGGCATAGTCATGACCCATGATCCGCAGGGTTACCTTCCGCTTTGCCACGCTGTTCACCGTCTTCCGTTCAGTTTCTGTGCCACATAAGTGTCCCCGTGGGTGTCCACGCGGACGGTCTTCATGCGCTGATCGGTCAGGGGCCGGTCGTTCCTGTCCCTCTCGGCGGCGACGATATGGTCCGCCGTCTCCATGCCGCCGGTGACCTTGCCGAAGGCGGCATACTGTCCGTCCAGATGCGGGGCCCTGTCCACCATGATGAAGAACTGGGAACCCGCGGAATCGGGATGACGGCTGCGTGCCATGGACAAAACGCCCCGTTCATGACGGAGGGAATTGGCGAACCCGTTGGCGGCAAATTCGCCGCGGATGCTGTAGCCGGGACCGCCAAAGCCCATGCCCTCCGGGTCTCCGCCTTGGATCATGAATCCCGGAATGACCCGGTGAAAGATAATTCCATCATAAAAGCCGCTGTTGGCCAGTTCGATGAAGTTGGCGACGGAATTGGGGGCGATTTCAGGATAGAGCTCCCCGCTCATGGTCTCTCCGTTTTCCATTTCAATGATAAAAGTCGGATTCATAGCTTGTTCCTTTCCGCCTTACAGGCTGTCAAGTCATCCCGGCTGTCGAAGAATTGCCGGGCAGAGGAATTCACTCAGCTCCTCTTCCAGCCGCTCTTCACTCAGCTGCACGCCCGAGCGTGCCAGAGCGAGATATGCAGGGTACACCAACTCACGCAGCCGGTCACGCATGAGGCTCCATCTGCCCAGCATCTGTTCCGGCTGCACGGCCATGGAACGCATCGGCAGGAAATGAAGCCCCAGGGAATCGATCAGTTCAGGAATCTGCCTGGCGCCAGGGGCACACAAAAGCAGACGCTCACGTCCCCTGCAGATGCTCATGATCTCTGGCAGGGCCTGCACATCCGGAAACAGCACGGCGCGTACGCCGGTGAATTCCGGCAGAAGAGCGGCACACTCCCTGGCATTTTCCCGTCCCCGGATCTCCAGGTGAAGCGTCACCTCGTGGTCCTCCGCCATGGGCAGAATCCCGTAGCGCAGGGTCTGCAGGTCCTCGGTGTCGGCGAGCATCTCATGCACCCCGAGGCCGGAGAGCCGCTCGGCAAGGTCCTGGGAACACCTGGCATAATCCACCCCGTATCTGCCGGGCACAAAGGACTCCCGGTTCACCCGGGGCAGCGGCTGGTAGCGGTCATCCTCGCTGATCATGCGGACCGCCGCATCCAGAGTGGTCATCACCAGAATGCGCCGCGCCTTCATCTGGTCGGCAATCTCCCGCATCCATGCCTCCCGGGTATAGACGGACGCCTCGCGCTTTGCCTGCTCGATGTCTGAAGGCAGCCCCATGGCTTCCCGAGCCGCCACGGTGGCACGGTAGTCCTCTGACAGTGAGGTGCCGGAGCCGGCAATGCAGGTGCTCATGAGGGCGTCCAGGCCCACGTCGCCGCGCATGAGGTCAAAGGCCAGGCCGGTTTCCACCACCGGGAGGTTGCGCAGCAGCTGCTTGAGGCATTGGCGCAGTCCCTGCTTGTCGGTGATCAGCATCCGTATTCCCCCGTTTCAAAGCCGCAAAACATCGCTTCCTTGCGCCGGACCATTTCGTCCACCCTTGCGATGTAGGCATCAATGTTGGAAACATTGGGCGCATGGAGAATCCGCTCTCCTTCCCCGCCCAGGCGCTTGCTGATAGCCCCGGCCCCCAGGGCCAGGACGCAGGTCAGGTCCTCCATGTTGTCAATGTTGTAGCGGCACACGGCCCCCGGCAGGGCATAGCCCACGTTTTCAAGGGAGCCTGCCGCATATTTCTGCCGGTAGAGGTAATAGGCGCCGTAGCCCGCCTCCCCAAGGAGCGTGTGGGCAAGCCGGAGCATCTCTTCGGCATCCTCGGATTCCACCCGGTACAGCATTTCATGCAGACGGGAGGAGCGCTTGATGCACAGGGTATGCACCGTGACCTCTTCCGGGGCAAGGGCGAGGATCCCATTGAGCGTTTCCCGGAACATGCCCAGGTCCTCGCCCGGCAGGGCGGCGATCAGGTCGGTGTTGATCCGGTCAAATCCCAGACTCCTGGCCAGGGCGAACATGTCCTCAAACTGCCGTACGGTATGTCCCCGGCCGATGCGGCGCAGCGTCTGCTCGTGAAGGGTCTGGGGGTTCAGGCAGATGCGCGTCACCGGATGGGTGCGCAGCATGGCCAGCTTCTCCCGGGAGAGGGTATCCGGTCGTCCCGCCTCCACCGTCCATTCCGTAAAGGGCCCGAAAGCCCCCTCCACGGCGGCGAGCACCCGGTCAAGCTGCGCTGTGGACAGGCTGGTGGGCGTGCCTCCGCCCATGTAGGCGGTCCGGATGCGAAGCCCCAGTCTCCCGCAAAGCTCAGCGCACTGCTGGATTTCATCAAGCAAAGCGTCCACATACCGCCCGGCCAGTTCCCCGCGGCCAAGAAGCCCCGAAGAGAAGGAACAGTAGCTGCAGCGGGTCGTGCAGAAGGGGATGCCTACATACAGGTCCACCTCCCGGCGGCGAAGAGTCCCCAGATCCCCCTGATTCCGGAGGATTTCCGTCAGCAGGCCGGTCTTTTCCCGGGAGACCTGCAGCTCCTCCTCAAAATAGCGGCAGACGCGGGGAAGATCCCCCAGGCGGTGCAGCTCATCCTTGAACAGCTTGACCGGGCGCACGCCGGTCAGGCTTCCCCAGGGGAAGCTTTTTCCGGTGACGCGGCAAAGCAGCCGGTAGGCCGCACGCTTGACCTGAAAACGGCGGACCCTTGCCGCTTCCACGTCTTCCTCCGGGAGCACGTAGGAAAAGACTTCCTCTTCGTTCACACCGGGGGCATGCAGCATCAGGATGTCCGTCCGTTCCCGATGACCCCGGGAGGACAGGGTGAACGTCCCCTCCGCATCCTGCATCCGGACGGCCCCTTCTCCGAAAAACAGGCGCGCCAGTTCCGACAGGTCATTGACCAGGGCAGGGGTATCTGCCTCAATGCGCAGGGTCAAGGCGCTAATCCTCCCCGTTCATACCGGATGGTGGTCATGGCCCCGTGTCCGGGATACACGCGGGTCTCCAGGGGCAGGTGAAACAGCCTGCGCAGGGAGGCGATCATTTCGCTGGGGCTCCCCCCGGGGAGGTCCATGCGCCCGTAGCCGTGCCGGAACAGGGTATCCCCGGAGAACAGGTCATCCCCGGTCAGATAGCAGCAGCTGCCCACCGTGTGTCCGGGGGTATGCAGGACCTTGAAGGGGATGCCGGCGGCGGTGAAGGTGTCTCCGTCCCGCAGGGCCTGCACGCTGCGGCAGATGGACAGCGGAACGGATTCGTCCAGAGACATATTGACAAACGGGTCATTTAGTGCGGGCACCTCGTGCTCCTCCATGTAGACCGGTACATCCGGCCAGTCCTGCAGGTGCATAATGTGATCAAAGTGCGCATGGGTCAGAAGGATGGCGTCCACCTGTCTTTCGCCCAGGAGCGGAAGGACCCGCTCGGGTTCACAGCCCGGGTCCACGAGCACGCAGGAGCTGCTCCCCGGAAGGGACGCGATATAGGTGTTGACATCCAGCGGCCCGCCCACCGCAGTCTGAATCGTGATCTCCATCAGAACCGCCTCCTTGAATCCATCAGCAGGGTCACCGGGCCGTCATTGACCAGGCTTACCTTCATGTCCGCACCGAAGATGCCTTTTTCCACGTGGATGCCTGCCTCCGACAGCTGACTGCAGTACGCCTCATACAGAGGAACCGCCGTATCGGGGCGCGCGGCATCCGTAAATCCCGGGCGACGGCCGTGCCGGCAGTCCGCCAGAAGCGTAAACTGGGAAATGGCCAGAATGCTCCCCCCCACGTCCGCAAGTGCCAGATTCATCTTGCCCGCGGCGTCCTCAAAGACCCGCAGGTTCCGGGTCTTTTCCGCGCAGTAGGCCACATCCTCAAGGGTATCCCCGTTTTCCACACCCACCAGAACCATGAAGCCCCGCTGGCAGCTGCCCACCACCTGACCGTCCACCCGGACACAGGCCTCTGTTACACGTTGTATGACCAGTCGCATGTCATTCCTCCTATGCCCTGAAGATTTCGATGGTGTCCTGACGCTTGCCGATCTGCCGGATCACCCAGTCCAGTTCCTGCTTGTTGGCCACCTGAAGCGTCAGGGAGATGGTGCAGGTGCCGTTGCCGTTGACGCGCGCGTTGACTGCACTGACCGTGACCTTGATGGCTGAAAGGTAGCTCATCAGGTCAGCCAGCAGATTGTGCCGGTCCTGGCAGAGAATCTGGATGCTGCCGTTGTAGAAGCTGTGGTTGTCATCCGACCACTCCGCCTCTACCCACCTGTCCGGATCTGTGGACAGGTTCACGTTGACGCAGCTGCGGCTGTGCACGGTGACGCCCCGGCCCCGGGTGATAAAGCCGATGATCTCGTCTCCAGGCAGAGGCGTGCAGCACTTGGCAAAATGCACCTGGCAGCCCGGCAGCCCGGCGATGCGGATGCCCGCATCCTCCTTGCTGCCGCGAAGAGGCACATGTTCCTGAACCCTGGGCATGACGGGGATGAGCGGCTTTTCCCGGTTCTTCTGCTCCTCCACCAGACGCGTGATCACATTGGCGGAGGTCAGTCCGCCGCTGCCCACCGCGGCGCACAGGTCATCCATGTCGGTAAAGGAGAACCGGCGAAGAATGGGCTCAAGGAACTCCGCCTTCGTCAGACTGCTCAGATGGTAGCCCTGGCGTTTGGCCTCGCTGTCGAGCATGGTCTTGCCGTTGGCGATGTTTTCATCCTTCAGCTCCTTTTTGTAGAACTGGCGGATTTTGGCCTTGGCCTGACTGGTCTTGACGATCTTGAGCCAGTCCCGGCTGGGGCCTTTGCTGTTCTGCTGGGTGATAATTTCGACAAAATCGCCGGTGTTCAGGGGAGTGTCCAGTGTGACAATGCGCCCGTTGACCTTGGCACCCACGCACTTGTTGCCCACCTGGGTATGGATGCGGTAGGCAAAGTCGATGGGAATGGCCCCCTTGGGAAGGTCGATAATTTCGCCCGTGGGGGTGAAAACGAAGATCTCGTCGGAGAACAGGTCCACCTTCAGGCTCTTGATGAATTCCTCGCTGTCGCGCATGTCGTTTTGCCAGTCGAGGATCTGTCTCAGCCAGTACAGCTTGTTGTCCAGGGAATCGGCGACCTGCTTGCCCTCCTTGTAGCGCCAGTGGGCCGCGATGCCGTATTCCGCAATCCGGTGCATCTCAAAGGTGCGGATCTGCACCTCAAAGGGCATGCCCGTATCGCTGACCACCGTGGTGTGCAGGGACTGGTACATATTGGGCTTGGGCATGGAGATGTAATCCTTGAAGCGGTTGGGCACCTGCTTCCAGAGGGTGTGCACTACACCCAGAACCCCATAGCAGTCCTGAACCGTATCAACGAGCACGCGGATGGCAATGAGGTCAAAGATCTGCTCGAAGGGCTTGTGCTGGAGCACCATCTTGTTGTAGATGGAGTAAAAGTGTTTGGGACGCCCGTCGATCTCGAAGTGGATGTTCATCTCATCCAGCTTCTCGGAGAGCTGCCGGATCACCCGGACGATACTCTGCTCCCGTTCCGCCCGTTTCATGCCCACCCGGGTCACCAGGTTCTGATAGCCTTCCGGATCCAGATAGCGCAGGCACAGGTCTTCCATCTCCTGCTTGATGGTATATACGCCCAGCCGGTGCGCCAGGGGTGCGTAGATGTCCAGGGTCTCCTGGGCGATGCGCTTTTGTCCTTCCGGGGACTGGGATTTCAGGGTGCGCATGTTGTGCAGTCGGTCCGCCAGTTTGATCAGCACCACGCGGATGTCCTTGCTCATGGCCAGAATCATCTTGCGGATGCTCTCTGCCTGCTGATCCGCCTTGGAGGTGAAATCAAGGCGCTTGAGCTTGGTCACGCCATCCACCAGCAGCCCGACTTCCTCTCCGAATTCCCGCACGATGATCTCCTGGGTCACCGACTCGCAGTCCTCCACGGTGTCGTGCAGCAGTCCCGCCGCGATGGTCGGGGCATCAAGCATCAGCTTGGCCAGGATGCTGGCTACGTTCAGGGGATGGATAAAGTACGGCTCACCGGATTTGCGCAGTTGTCCCTCGTGGGCCCGCTGGGCAAACGCATAGGCCCTGGACACCAGCTCGGTATTTGCCTCAGGGTGAAAGCGCGTCATCAGTTCCAGCAGTTCCTCCAGGTTTTTGCATTCCTCCTGTGTCATATCCATCCTCCTTAGGTTTATCCGTGAGTACAGTTTTCCAGAATCCGGAAAAGGGAGCTTTGTCCCGGATTCCCCCGGGCGCCTTCGATTGTCCGGACCTCAAAGGGCCGCTGCCTGAGGTGCAGCAGTCCCGCCTGTTTCATCATCCACAGGCCCGAAAGCGCCGCACCCGGCAGCAGGTCGGTGTCCTGGGCAAGCGCCGCAAGGTCCGCGGCGCCTCCCTGACGGAGCTTTCGGTACAGGTCCCGCAGCTGCTCCATGTCCGGGGTCACCTCCGCGGCAAAGGCCCGGCGAAGGTCCCGCAGCTCTACCTGGACGATTTCCGGGTTGAACAGCGTAGAGACCTCGCTGATCTCCGCAGGACAGAAGGGGGGCTCCAGAAAGACCACGCGCCGGGGCTTGAACGGGAAATCCCGCCAGCGTGGAGCAAGGACAAAGGCGTTGAATCCCCGTGAATCCGCTGGAGTGAACAGAGAATAGTCGATCTCCTCATTGGCAAGCAGGACCGCGATCTCCGCTGTGCTCATGAGGACAAACTGCGCCGTGTTGGCACAGAACACCGTCCCCTGCAGGCTTTCCCGCGTCCATCCGGGGATGGCCCTTTGGGCCTCCATCATGGTCATGCGGGTCACGGGCGCCGCTTCCGTCCCGTTGCAGGGATAGTCGGCGAGCTTTTCCACCAGCCCCTGGCGCACTTCCTCCTGCCTGGATGAAACCTGCTGGCGAAATGCCTTCTGGGGTGCAGTGGGCACCATGGCCCGGACCTGGCACTGGACGTTTTTCTGATTGTTCCATTCATTGACGCACAGGGTAAACAGCACGTCCGCGTGGTCCGGGATGCGGGAGAGCTGATCTCCCATCCGGAACCAGATGGCATCGCTTTTCTGGTCATCCTGGACCAGGCGCATGCGCAGGTGTGCCCCTGTACGCCCGATGGGCCGCAGTTCTGTGAGCGAAGCGTTGCTCAGGCGGAACACCGGCTCAGGATTCCCGTAGCCGGTGGGCTGCATGCCGGAGAAAGCCTGCGCAAACTCCAGCGTCAGCTCCCCCGCGCTCACCTCCAGATCATATTCCTCCCGTGGAATAAAGGCCTCCGCAGGGGTCGTTTGTGATATCACGCGGCTGAGGGCTTCCCGCAGCGCATCCACGTTTTCGGGCAGCACCGTCAGTCCCGCCGCCTGGGCGTGTCCGCCGTAGCGAATGAGAAGGTGCTCACAGGAGTGCAGCATTTCAAAGAGGTTGACGCCGGGAATCGAGCGGCAGCTGCCGGTGCACTTTTTTCCGTCGCTGCTCAGTACCACGGCGGGCCAGTGATAGCGCTCCACCAGGCGGGAGGCCACCAGACCGATAACCCCCGTTTCCCAGCCCTGTCCGCACACGACCAGGACCCGGTCGCGCGTCAGGTCCACCCTGCCCTCGATCATCTCCAGGGCCTGATGATAGATTTCTCCCTCCAGCTGCTTGCGTTTGTCGTTGTGTTCCTCCAGCTCCTGAGCCAGCTGCCGCGCCCGTTCCGGATTGCGGGTGGTCAGCAGCTCCACCCCCCTGCCCGCAAGGGCCAGCCGTCCCCCGGCGTTGATGCGGGGCGCCAGGCGATAGGCGATGTCCGAGGAGGACAGGGGCTCCCGAACCCCCACGATCTCCTGCAGTGCCAGAAGCCCCGGGCGGCGCAGGCGTTCCATGTCCTGAAGGCCGTAATACACCAGCACCCGGTTCTCATCCACCAGGGGGACGATGTCCGCCACCGTGGCCAGGGCAGCCAGATCCCACAGTCGGCTGGTGGCCTCCGCCCCGCCCATGGCGCTGACGATCTTGAAGGCCACGCCGGCGCCGCACAGGTACCGGAAGGGATAGTTCCCCAGCAGCGGGTCCAGTACGGCCTCGCACTCGGGCAGCGCGTCCGGCAGCTGATGGTGGTCAGACACGATCACCTTCATGCCCAGTTCCCTCGCCAGGGCCACCTCCGCCCTGCAGGAAATTCCGCAGTCCACGGTGACCAGCAGCCGGTTCCCCTCTGCGGCGATTTTTCGGATCGCCTCGCTGTTGAGACCGTAGCCCTCCCCGTGGCGGTCCGGAATGTAGTAGCTCACCCGGGACTGGGAGATCCGGGTCCCGTGCAGCCGGTTTTCCTCCTTGCGCAGATAGGTAAGCAGAATGGACGTGGCGGTGACGCCATCCACATCATAATCACCGAAGATGCAGATTTTTTCCTGCTTCTGGAGGGTTTCCCGCAGCAGGGCCACAGCCTTGTCCATGTCCTGCATGAGAAACGGGTCATGCAGATGTTCCCGCTGCGGCTTCAGATACCGCTCAATGTCCCTGCGGCTTTGAAAGCCTCTTGACACCAGCAGTGCCAGAAGCTTCTCAGGGATATCCAGGCCCCGCAGGTCCGCAGGGATGGGAGGCATTGCCTCGCACTTGGGCAGGATTCTGAGCATGGGGGCAGGTCCTTTCCTCTGCTTTGCCCAGTGCCCGTGCTCCGGACACTGGGCAAAGCAGAAATGAAGTAAAATCAGGGGCGAGTTCCCCTCGCCCCTGAGGAAAAACGTCAGGCTTTTTTCTTTTCCCGCAGGTCCATGAATGTGGCCCACAGATACCCGTTGATCATGTTTGCGGAGTAGGTGCCGGCCAGGATGCCGATGATCAGGGGCAGCGCGAACTGCTTGATGGAATCCACGCCGAGCACGTACAGGGTAACCACCGTCAGCAGCGTGGTGACCGTGGTGTTGAGGGTGCGGCTCAGGGACTGGCTGATGGACATGTTCACCACTTCGACGCGGCCGCGGGCCCGGTTGGCGCCGGAACGCATGTTCTCGCGGATGCGGTCGAAGATAATGATGGTGTTGTTGATGGAGTAGCCCACGATGGTCAGCAGGGCCGC
>OMRS01000227.1 GCA_900313545.1 uncultured Eubacteriales bacterium
AACCGGGACGAATATGTACCTGACATGAACATTGGAACAGAAACGGGAACCCGTCATTTCGACGGCATGAGAAGAAAGAGGGAGTCCCTCCTGATTGTGATCTCCCGTTTTTCCCTCTCCAAGGGGCGTGTCATGCTGCAGCGCGGAGCCCGGAGAGCGTCAGACAGGATGAAATGCGTCATTCGGCCTGACGAAAGGAGAAGATCTCCGTATTCAATGCAGCAGTTCTGTTTCTGTCACTGGATGCAGGCGGTGCCTCAGGCAGGTTCGCCCCTGACCTGGAGCTCTGTGCTGATCTGCATACACAAGAAAAAACGAAAGTGAAGGAGAAATTATCGATGAAAAAGGCATTTGGCATACTTCTGACCCTTGCACTGATCCTTTCCATGTGCATCCCGGCCTGTGCCGAAGAAACCCTGATCACAAGTAAGGAGATGCCCATCTACCTCTGCAAGGCGGAGAATAAGAGCACCCTGCCCGTATACTTCATGGGCGATTCGGACGTGCCCTACCTTTCCCTTGAGGACTGGGCGGGACTGTATACTGATCTTCTCAAAAACCACATCAACGAGGGGCAGGACATCAGCTTTGAGCTGTCCTTCTCCAAAGAAGGCGATATCGGAACGCTGACCCGCAAGGATGGAGATCCCTATACCATGGTCGTGGACTGCGCCACCGATACCATCACCTTTTTCGACTACGACGCCTTCATCCGTCCTGAGGCGGATCGGGTGCTGATTGACGTGCTGTCTGCGGACAATCCTCATTCGGATGAGGATACGGCTCTGATCCGCCGCACTGCGGATTCCTACGAGCGTTATGGGGATGTGGTGGTGCTGGATGCGGGCGCTTACGACATTAACCTGGTTGCAGACGACAAGGCGGTGTATGTGCCGGCCCAGACCCTCAGCGATTTCCTGCTGGCCATCAAATACGTGAACCTGTTCTACAATGGTGAAGCGCTCTTCTTTGTGCCGTATAACGGCTTTGAGGATCCGGAGCTCGGCCTGAGCGATCTGTTCTATGCCGTCGAGAAGAAGGATCGCAGTGAGGCCATGGGAGAATTCAGCTTTGCGGAGCTCTGCCTTGCATTTGACAACCTGTACGGCCTGATGGACATTCACGGCATCAGCAGCTTTGAGGATCTGGCCGATCAGAGCGGCGCGCGGAAAGCGCTGACGGGCACAGACCCCAACAGCGCGGATGCGGCCCTGTATACCATGATCTCGCTGCACCTGTCTGACCGTCACAGCGGCTTTTCCTCCGCTTCGCCCTTCAGCCACGACGGGCTGGTTGGAGAACTGCGTGAAAAAATTGGACTGGGTCCTGTCTACCGCGGGGCCATGAAACAGAGAACCAAATACCGCGATGCCCGTGCGGCCGCGTATCCCAATGGAATCCCGTCCTATGAGGAGATCGGCAACACAGCCTATATCACCTTTGACGATTTCATCTACGTCCCCAGCGATGTGGATTACTACAAGACCGCGCCCACGGCGCAGGCCGAGGATACTGTCGGGATTTTCATCTATGCCTATTCCCAGATCATGCGCAAGGACAGCCCCATTGAAAACGTGGTGGTTGACCTCTCCTGCAACGGCGGCGGCGAGGCCGATGCGGCGGTCTTTGTGCTCTCCGCCTTCCTGGGAGAAGGCTATGCCAGTGTAAAGGATACCCTGTCCGGCGCTCTTGCCACCGGCGTCTACGAGATCGACCTGAACCTCGACGGCAAATATGATGAAAATGACCGTGGGCTGACGGGCAAGAAGCTGTTCTGTCTGATCTCTCCGAACAGTTTCTCCTGCGGCAATCTTGTGCCGAGCATCTTCAAAAACTCGAATGACGTGACGCTGCTGGGACGTACCTCCGCCGGCGGAAGCTGCGTGATCCTGCCCATGAGCACGGCTTACGGCTCAGGCTTCCAGATGTCCGGTCCCCAGCGGCTGGCGTTCACCAAGAACGGCTCCTTCTACGACATCGACCAGGGCGCTCAGCCTGATATCCCCCTGATGTTCGCTGAGACCTACTATGATCGTCAGGCACTGACGGAAATCATCAACAGTATCAAATAATTCGTACGCGAAGCTCGAACCGGGGCGGAAAATGTCTTCCGCCCCGGTCAAGTATGTACAGCACTGAGGAAAACAGAAGGAAGAAGCCCCCTTTCATGGACATTGTGAAGGGCGATGAGCCCATCTGAAAAGCAGGTCTGTGAGCACCCCAAGCGGACTCATGGCCCGGGATGGGCGCGGGATCAGATCATGCTGCATGATGAAATCCTGGACCGGGATGCGTGGAAAGGGGAAAAGAATCCGGCAAAAGAACGCAATCCGTTAGTGGAGATTTCCTCAGGTGCCCGGGTCCTCCGGCGAAGCTGGAAGGCGAAACAGCCATGGTTCCCTGAGAAGGGAAGCACTGCAGCCGGGAGACTGGCGGTGAATCAGGGGCTTCATGTGTCTGCGGGTTTCGGGGACTGAAGAAATGAGATCGTCAACAGGGTTGACAGGGGAGAGAAGTCGTCAGGCACAGGAAGCCTGCCAGACTCTGCTCACCGGACAAGGATAAATCAAAAAGGAGAGTTTTCGTATGAGAAAGATCTTGCTGCTGCTGTGTATTCTCCTGATGGCCTGCCCGGTGATGGCAGAGGGAAACAGCGAGACTGCGTAGCAGGGCGACGCAAAGGCGATAAACGAACTGGATGCAAAAGCCGTTGATGCAGGACAGGAAACGGAAGAGGCCAAAGGTTCCATCGTGATACCCCGGGACGAAATCTTTGAGAAGGCCAGGGAAATGGTGATAGCAGGAGAAGACGCCAGAGGATTCGCGCTCTTTGAACTGCTTGCGGATCTGGGGGATGCGGAGTCACAGAACAATCTCGGCTGGTTGTACGAAACCGGCAAGGGTGTGGAAAAGTCCCTGGAAAAGGCAAACTAGTATTACAAAATGGCCGCAGATCAGGGCCTGGTCTCCTCCCAGTACAATCTCGCCCTGAATTATGAGACGGGGCTTGGTGTTGAGAAGGACTACGCGAAGGCGATGGAATACTATCAGATGGGCGGCTGCCCAGGGCCACGCAAAGTCGATCAACAATATTGGGAATCTGTACGAAGAAGGCTTTGGCGTGGAACGGGATTATGCCAGGGCGATGGAATACTATCAGGATTCATTGGCCAAAGGGTATGATTTTGCACTGACCAGCATCGGATATGTCTATGAGAACGGACTGGGTGTGGAACCGGACCTTGAAAAGGCCGTGGAATATTACCGGCAGGCGGCCGAAAAAGGGGTGGAGAACGGAGTAAACCATCTAAACCGTCTGATCAGGGAAGGCAAGATCGTGAGGGAATACCGCATCATCGGGCAATAAAAAAGAAATCACAGCATAAAGAGGACAACAGGCATGAAGATCACATCGTTTAACCCGCTCATCGTCACAAAGGACCCTGAATCCGTTATTGCGCTGTTTGAGGCGCTGGGCTTTGAAAAGCAGCACACCAAGACGGGGATTTCCGACCTGAACATCACCGGCGTGCGCATGAAGGATGCGAACGGTTTTCATGTGGATGTGGCCAGTGGCGACTTCCCCCAGGACCGTACGATCATTCGCATGAATGTGGACAACCTGGAAGAAGCGGTAGAGCTGCTGACGGCGCGCGGCTTCAGGAAGGCCCCCACATTCAAGGAGACGGAAGGAACCCCCTCTTCCAGGTTCAACGTCATGATTTCCCCGTCGGGATTCATCATCAATGTCATCCAGCACATCAAATGAAATCAGGAGACAGATCTATGAAAAAACGAATTCTCAGTATTCTGGCGATGGTGATGATCCTCGCCGTCTGCGGCTGTGCGCTCGGTGAAAGCGCGGCACCCGCCTTTGTTGAAAAAGACATGCCCGTTGTGAGGGATAAACTGGACACTGCGGAAAAAGCGACCGTGCGCTGCTACGAGGACATGCCCAATGTGCCCTACATGAGCGTCACGGATTTCTACAATCGGTTCTATCTGGAGAACACCGACCTGACCGAGGGAATGACCTTCACCCGGGAGGGCGACACCTATACGCTGACCAATTTCTGCGGCGACAAGGCGGTATTTGATACTGCCGCCAACACCATCGTGATTGACAACATGGACCGCTATATCAAACTCGCCTGCGATCTCCTGTCCGCGAATACCGAGGGTATGGACCCGGACTATCCCTATGCCAGGCTCATCCACTCGAAGGACCCGGAGACGCCCGTTCCGAAGCATCTGGCTCTGGGAGACTATAACATCGACCTGCGCGGCGACGATACCGGCGTTTACGCGCCGCTGCCCACACTGTCCGATATCTTTGCTTCTGCCAGCGGTTTCTATGTCGTGTATGTCGGCGGGAAGATTTACGTCAGGGATAACGTGGGACTGTACATGGACTCCGTCATGACCGACGACCCGGATTATTTTGCGGCTGTGAAAACAGACCGCGGCGAAGATCTTGTGAAATACACCTACGATGAACTGTGTTTCAGCATGGATCTGTGGAACGGCAAGCCCGGCCAGGAGTACATCCATGAGGACCTGATCGATCATCATCTGGATGAAGTTCTCAGCGGGAAATATCCCGAAATCAAGCAGATGCTGCTTCGCAGCGACTTTGAGGGTTTCTACGGGGGACTGATTCACCTTTTCAGCGGCCTGCTGTTTGATGGCGGTCACACCGGCATGGGCTGTGATGCGCTGACGGATCAGGAATTCGATCTGTCGACCAGCATCTACAAAGAGATGAGAAAAAAGGATTATGCAGTTTCCTACAACAACGCAGCCAAGAGGCTGACAAATCAGGCGCTGCGGATGGAAATCAGCGAACCTTTTTACAACGGAGACTATTATGTGGAGCAGGGCGACACCGCCGTGATCTATCTCGGAGAGTATTTCCTGTTTGATGCTGACGCATGGAAGGACTTCTATGCGGGCAAGAGGGAGCGTCCTCTGGAGGAAGATACTGCGGGTACCGTTCTAGCCGGGCTGGAGCGCGCGATGAAGAATCCGAAGATCAGGAACATCATCATCGACGACAGCGACAATGGCGGCGGCAACGATATCGCCATGCTGGCCATCGAGTGGATGATGACCGGCAAGGGCTACATCCGTGACTGGGACGCTATCAACGGCCAGTACAATACCAAGACCGAGCAGTTTGACTACAACTTTGACGGCAAGGTGGACGACAGCGATGTCAGTCCCTTCACCGGTTACCGCTACGGTGTGCTGACCAGCGACTACTCCTTCTCCTGCGGCAATGCCTTCCCCTGGTTCATGCACGAGCATGGCGCGATGATCCTGGGCCAGAAGAGCAGCGGCGGCGCCTGCGGGATCCGCAATTCCAGTGTCGGAGGCATTGAGGTGCGCAATTCTGCTGCCACCAGTGCCACTGTCACCGAGGACGGCAGCTCTGTGGACGGCGGCTGTCCGGTTGACGCCGACCTGCTCACTGACGGCGAAAACCCCTACGCAAACTTCTATGACCTTGGCACCCTCAGCCGCCTGATGAATGAATACTTTGACGGCACAGCCAGGAGCGACACCTGACGCGAAAGACGGATGACGGGGAATGGCTTCCCGTTTCTAAAAAAACGTATCATCAAAAAAGACTGAAGAAAAAAGGAGAAATCAATATGGGACTGTTTGGCGGAAATGACAAGAAGTGCGTATTCTGCGGCAAGGAACAGGGCTTCCTCGCCGGCGTATTTGGCATTAACCTCGCAGGGGGAGAGTACATGTGCGGGGACTGCCGGGAAAAGTGCGCGCCGGGCGACATCGATTTCAGCAAACTGACGGTGAACAATGTCCGCGGAATGATGGAAGCCATGAATGACAACCGCAGGAAGGGACAGGATTTTCAGGCGACCCGGAAGCTGAATACCGGCAGGAACCGGAATGTTGATTTCCTTGAAGTGGACGAGAAGCACGGGTGGTTCCGCAAGGCGTCGGAGAAGGACGCCATCATCTTTGATCTGAACGACGTCTTCCATTTCACCGTGAATGTGGAAATGGCCGTGCTTGAAGAAGGGAAGAGCTTCGATTTTTACACCTATGAATACCCGGAGCTGCCCAGGTGCCCGGAAGGGTGCAGGGTGACCTCCGCAAAACTGGTCATCTGGTTTGCAAAGAACCGTCTCGGCCTGGAGAAGCTGGAGCTCGACCTGATCCCCACCTTCTCTCCCGAGGAGGGCGACGCCCGCGGCGGCTATGCATGTGCCCATGAGTTCTTTGAACTGATGAGGGACTATCGGAACGCACAGAGAGAGTATTAATCAGGAACAGATCGTCAACAGGAAGATCACGGCGCCAGACGGGATTCAGGGAACTGAAGGATCGTTACGAAACTTTCTTTCCGGATTCACCCCTCCCGTACAACACATCATGGACCATGATTGAGGAGATACCATCATGAAA
>OMRS01000228.1 GCA_900313545.1 uncultured Eubacteriales bacterium
ACGCTTTTCCGAAACCCGTACCGCGCCCGCGCTTTGCAGGCTTTTGGGCATCGTTGCTCTTGAAGGCCCCCAGGCGCTGCCCTGCAGGGGCGGCTTTGTGTCCGGCCCGGCGCGGGCCTCCTTCAAGGAAAGATATGGCTGCACGCTGGCGCGGGGCAGAAAATGGGACATCCGGGAGAACTCTGTGGGGCCGGGAAAAGGACAGTCGCAGGGCAGCATGGAGGGTCTTCTTTCACCTGACGAGCATGCTCCCCTTTTGAAGAACCCGTCCGGCCAAAAGGAGAGGCCGTCACCTGCGCGGATACACCTGCGGGGACGGGGACATCCGGTTTTCACGACCGGCCAAAGGCCGGACAGGGTAGCCCCTGACCGCCGCAGGAGAACGGGCGGCACATGTGCCGGGCAGCGTCAGAGGCGGCATATGCCGGTGTCCCCGCCGGTGAGGAGCGGCCGGGGGTCGGCCTGCGGGGAAAGCCACTGCGCATGCTTCCCGGGCTCCAGAATCAGGGGCATGCGCGGGTGCACCCGGGCGGCTTCCCCGGCGGCTTCCCGGGTGATGACCGTGAACCGGGGCTCAGGGGACTCAAGGGTATAGATCCCGGCCATCCAGACGAGCCGGCCCTGGGGATGGGCAAAGGCGACCTTCTCCTTTTCGGGGGAGCTGTGGCTCCATTCAAAGAAAGCGCAGGTGGGAACCAGACAGCGGCGGTGCAGGGCGCTCTCCCGGAAGACGGGTTTCTCCAGAAGGGTCTCGCTGCGGGCATTGAAGATGAGCTTTGTGCCCTTCAGGGCAAAGCCCCATTTCATGAGAAACCAGGAGGGGACCTGGCGGCGGTTCAGGCAGCGCACCGGGGCGATGGCGCCGGGCGCGAGCTCCCCGGTGCGGAAGCGGTCAAGGAGGGGCGTGCCTTCGTAGCGGTCGCGCAGGATGCGCTCCAGTTTGAGGACCCGGGGATCATCCCCGGGAAGGGTGTAGCGTGCACACATGATGAAATCTCCCACAAAAAGTTTTTGAGATGAAATCAGGGTTTTTGAAGGATTCTCCGGAGCGGGGGAGAAAAAGAGGGGAAAAAGGCATTGACAAGGGAAGGGCGTCTGAATATAATTCCGATTGTTGGTTGACGCTTTTGAACGGGGTGTAGCGCAGTTTGGTAGCGTGCTTGAATGGGGTTCAAGAGGCCGTGAGTTCGAATCTCACCACTCCGACCAGAGAGAAAAGTCCAGTTTGAAAAGCTGGGCTTTTTTCTTTTAGCTGATGCCCAGCGTGATGGACGTGATGGTCATGCTTTCCGGGTCGATGACATAGCGGCAGTAGACATGCTCAAAACGCAGATAGTTGTCCGTGGTTCCCGGAGGATAGGCGGAGGTGGGCGCAAGAAGGGTGACGATGATGCTCCCCGCGTCCACATTCAGCAGTCCCCTGGGCGGGAGGGCCACCTGGACGCCCCTTGAATTGACCACGGTTTCCTGACAGTAGATCACCTGCTGCTCGTCTGACTGTTCCCCGGTGGCATCCGGGTCGGCCTGCCGCTGCGTATAGGAGGAGGGCAGGCGGGAGAGCAGGGTATCCAGGGAATCCCCCACGCTCACGCCCCGGGGACCATCTGAGACCCGAAGGCTTCCCTCGCGCCGGATCTGCGCAACCTGCGCGGAGGTGAGGTCGGCCAGGGTAAAGGGCAGGGAAGGGTCAACACGGACTGTCTGCACCGTCTGCTCCTGCGGCTGTTCCTCATCCCGGGAGATGGGGAAGAGCATGAGGCTGGCCACCGTGGAAATGGCAATCAGCAGCACGCAGCACAGAGCGGTGAGCAGAGTCTGCAGGCGCCTGCGGCGGCGCTGGCGGCGGATTCTGGCCTGTCTGCGCGGGTTTGGTGTGGTCATGGAAGGTCCCCCTTTGCGCTTTTGAGGCGATTATATCACAGCCCCTGCGGTTTGGCAGGAAGAAAAGGAGGAACAATGGCAGGTATCTGGAAAGCCCTGACACGTCATGCGGCATCGACCACCGTCATCCTGGTACTGTGCCTCCTTCTGGGGGTGGCCCTGGTCATGACGGTG
>OMRS01000229.1 GCA_900313545.1 uncultured Eubacteriales bacterium
AAGCCTTCATAGCATTCATCCGGGCAAACGCACAGGGCCCCGGGAATCCCGCAGGAAAGCCGGGGAATCTCCTCCAGTGCAGCATCCACGGGGAGCACCTGTACCACGCCGCGTTTAAGGAAGGGAGCGACGATCTCCTCATTCTCCTGGCGAAGGATGGAACAGGTACTGTAGACCATCTCGTGCCCCGGACGCAGCAGCTTCAGGGCCTTGCCCAGCAGTTCCCTCTGCAGGCGCGTGGTCGTCTCCAGGTTCTTTTTCGAAAACGTTCCCCTGCTTCCCTGCGTATAGGTCCCGCTGCCGCTGCAGGGGGCATCCAGCAGCACCTTGTCGAAGGCGAACATGTCGCTGATCTGCCTTGCATCCTGCTGCATCACCACACATCGACCCGCCCCCTGCAGCGCCAGGTTGTGCCGAAGGCGTTCTGCCCGGGGCGCATTGCGCTCACAGGCGGTGATCATCGCCCTGTTTTGGGACAGGGCGGCCATCTGCGTGGTTTTCCCGCCGGGTGCCGCAGCCATGTCCAGAATGTTTTCCCCTTCCCCGGGAGACAGCAGCAGCGGAGGAATCATGGACGACAGGTTCTGCAGATAGATTCCGCCGCCCTGATAGATCTCCATTTCCCGAACCGCCGCCTCGGACTGCGGAGGAAGCACCCGTGCATCCGCATACCAGCTGACCGTATCCCAGGCAAGCCCTTTTTCCGTCAGCGCCTGCTCAACCTGTTCCCGTCCCGTTCTCAGGGGGTTGATCCTGAGAGTGGTCCGCCTCTGTACGGCAAACCCCCTGCAAATCCTTTCCGCCTCTTCCGCGCTGTACTGCCTTTCAATCTGTTCCCTCAGGAATTCAGGTAACTCCATACCGGTGACCTCCGACCTCTTTTCAATTTGTCGCAGACCTGTTATCCCAGCTGGGATAACAGGTCTGCAGCAATTCATCATACCACAGGCTCCATCAATATTTGGCAACAAAGCAGACGTTTGGTAATCCATCTCCACAAGTGCAAGTAAAATAACGACATTTTTTCTGCTCCCTCTCTTGACGCCAGGCACCGATTTGGTACAATTCAGATCGATATTTGGTAATCGTTCAGGATGGAGGGAGGAGTCCACTCATGGCAAGGCCTTCGACAAACGGCTATTATTCCGTGCCGGTTGAGATACGGCAGCTAAAACCCAAAGATGTAAAGTGTTCCATCAAAGTTGTCTATACAGGAGATAAAAGCATCGGGTCAAATAAGCACTATTATGTGTGTGAAGAACTCACCGTTCCTGATGATAAGAAACCAGCCAGAAGCAAGCGGGCAACCGGAAAGACCCTGGGAAAAATCGAGGGCGGAAAATTCGTTCCCAATTCCTATTTCATTCAACTGAGCAAGATCAGTTCAAGCGCTCAACCACTCAATAAAGAAGAGGAAGGACCGGAAATCGTCAATCCGGTCAAAGGTGAAGCTGCAACGGTCGCCCAGGCTGCCGCCAATATGAACCTTAGCCTTAAAAATATCGATCTGCAGATCAAGAATTATGGGGAATATGCAATAGTACTTGAAAACACAAAAGCAGTTCTCAGAAGCCTGGAGACATATTTTTCTGACGAAGATGCCAGAATGATCTATGCAATGAGTATCATTCATTTTATCGGGGAATATTTCCCTGCAGGCTATTTGAAAGATCTTTTTGACCAGTCGGTATTATCCAACAAATGGCCATCCCTGAGCATAAGTGAAAGCTGCATTGGAGATTTTCTCAGACTGCTTGGAACACACCCTCTGGTATGCAATGACTATTTCCAGGAAATGATCAATCAGTCATCTGGACTTACTGCGATAGACGGGCACGTTGTCCTTTCACGCTCAAAGCAAAATGATCTGGCGGATTACGGGAACAAATACCAGACACCCGGAAATGAGCAGGTCAATATGCTCCAGGCCTATGATGCTGAAAAGGGGGTTCCGCTGACAAGCAAGGTTTATGAAGGTGGTCTTCTGGACGGGGCATTCGTGCAGGATTTGCTGGCAACATATGATTTTCCATCGAATACCTGCTTCCTGATCGACATGGGATTCTATTGCGAAGACGACCTGGAATTATACCGTAAAGGTGGAAGGCACTTTGTTATCCCGATTCCTGAACATACATCCATCTGCAAAGAAATGAAGGCAACTATCACCTTTGATGGAAGCTTTACCTGTGAAAAAAGTGACGGGAATGGTTTTTTCAAAGCAGATACGATTCTTTATCACGAGGCAACGGTAGAACATCTCGAGGATATCCACCAGAAAAAGATTGATGCAAATATTGAACAGAGAAACATAGAGATCGTTGACGCCTGCCCCGCGAATGAAAAGCCTGAGTTGATCCCCAAAGGGAAGATAACGCGATCTCAGTTTCCGGAAGACAGGGTGATCATGTTCCGAGACAGCGAGATGCATGAGAAAATGATTCAAGAATACAGGGAACAAATCGGATCTGATCTGGAGCATACGGAAGAGACACTTGCTGAAATTGGACCTCAATTCGGCATTATCGTGTTAAGAACCAACTACACCAAAGCTGAACAAGCAGCTTCCGAGATATATAAAATGTATAAAAAGAGATGGGGTATTAAATCACATTATAACTTTGCGGAGAACACCATCAAATTCTGCGGTCTTAAACAGCAAGACTATTTCGCTATGCAGGGGCTCAGCTTTTTAACGGTCGTCCTCGGACAGATAAAAACCGAGTATATGAAGAGCCTGCAGAAAGCCCGAAAGACAACAGGTCATCTTTCCATCGAAGAAAGTCTTGCAAAAGCAGGGAATGTAAAAGTATCTCAACATAAAGATAAAACATGGCATGCAAATGTCACGGTGAAGAAGAATGCTGAAATGCTTTCCGCAATGAATGTCTGTATAGCGGAAGACTTGAAAAAGCTGCGTTTGAAGACATACTGAAGGAATGACCAGATATTTACGCAATCATGTCTTCAATCCCCGGCTTCTCATATCCTTCTGAGGCGCATTATAGCAGGTTTCCTGATGTTTTGCCTCCTGGAAGCGGGATCGCCTGGAAAACGAACGCTTCAGCGCCCCCGCCGCAGGCCGTCTCGCCCGTGAGTGCCTCCGCAAAAGCATGATTCAATCATGGATGCCCAGTATCTGAGCCGGCCGCCATCCGATCAGCCCGCACCGCACGCCTGAGGATTGAAGTCCCTGATGAACCGCTCACCCCGGCGGTTCTGGCGATCCCGACGGCCGGCCCCTGTGTTTGGTGCAACTTCCCATGTTCCCATATTGCTTTTTGAAGTTTCCTACCAAATCACGAACATTTCCTCTTTCCTCCTTCTAATCCTTCGGTGTGTGTGTTATACTTCTTCGTGTCCATTTATGACACCCCCGGATTTCTTACGAATTCACACGACAGATGGATTTGCCAAAGGAGGAAACCGTAAATGAAGAAACTGTTTGCCCTGATTCTCGTCGCCCTGATCTGCCTCGGCGCCGCCTTCGCGATGGCTGACAATGTCAAGAAGGATGTCCTGAAGATCGAGTTCGTTCCTTCAAAGGATGCTGACGTCATTATCACCGGCACCAAGAATCTTCCCGACCTCATCAAGGCTGAAATGGCCAAGCACGGCTATGATATCGGCGAAGTCGACATCACCGTGGGCACCAACTACAACGCCACCGGCGAAGCCCTGGCTGCCGGTTCCATCGATCTGGGCTGGCTGCCCGGCGGCACCTATGCGCTCTACAGCGATGAGGTGGACGTCATTCTCACCGCCACCCGCAACGGCCTGTCCAACGACAGCGAGACGCCCTCCGACTGGAACGGCGAGGCCAATAAGACCCTGAAAAACGGTCCTCAGGTCACCTTCTACCGTTCCCTGATCTATGCCACTCCCTCTGATTACGGCAAGCAGCTGGCCGAGAAGGTCAATGCCGGCGAAGCCCTGACCTGGGAAGACCTGGACAAGGCCAAGTGGGCCGTGCTGGGCACCTCCTCTTCCGCCGGATACATCTATCCCGCTCTGTGGCTCTATGAGAACTACTCCAAGAAGATCTCCGACCTGTCCAACGTGATCCCCCTGTCCGGCTATGGCGAGTCCTTTGCTCAGGCTGCCGCCGGTTCCGTCGATATCATCACCTGCTATGCCGACGGACGCAATGACTATGAAGCCGCCTGGAACATCCCCGTGGATCAGCAGGATCCCACCGGCAAGACCGGCATGGGCCGCACCGACAGCATCTGGAACGAAGTCAACGTCATCGGCGTGACCCCCGGCATCTACAACGACACCGTCGCCATCACCAAGGCCAATGCGGATGTCTACAATCCCGACTTTATCGCTGCCATCCAGGATTCTCTGATCAACATCATCAATACCGATGAAGGAAAGGCCATCTTCGATGTGTACAGCCACACCGGCTATGCCAAGGCTGTCGATTCCGATTATGATGGAGCCCGCGCAGCTCAGGAAGTCATCAAGTAATGAATCCCCCCAGGGGCGGCTTCTGCGAGAAGCCGCCCTTTTTTCAGTCGGAACGGTTTTCCCTCACCCGGCATTTCTGCAGGTTTCCTCGTCAATACAGTGAAAAGGATGTGTCTTTCCTTGATCGAGTTCAAGCATGTTTCCAAAACGTATCCCAACGGCACCAAGGGTCTGGTCGACGTCAACCTGACCATTGAACAGGGTGAATTTGTCGCCATCATCGGCCTTTCCGGCGCCGGCAAATCCACGCTGATCCGCACCATCAACCGGATGATCGACATCACCGAAGGACAGCTGATCGTCGACGGCACGAATGTCTCCTCCCTGACCGGCACCCAGCTGCGCCGTTTCCGCCGGAAGATCGGCATGATTTTCCAGTCCTTCAACCTGGTCACCCGGGCCACGGCCATCAAGAACGTGCTCACCTCCATGGTTCCCGACATGCCTTTCCTGCGCGTGCTGCTGGGCCTGTTTACCCGTGAGCAGAAGCTTGAGGCCCTTCAGGCACTGGACAAGGTGGGGATCCTTGACAAGGCCTACAGCCGCTGCGACCACCTCTCCGGCGGACAGCAGCAGCGCGTGGCCCTTGCACGCACCCTCAACCAGAATCCCACCATCATCCTCGCCGACGAACCGGTTGCCGCCCTGGACCCGGTCACCGCCCATCAGGTCATGGCGGACTTCAAGCGCATCAACGAGGAGATGAACATCACCATCCTGCTCAACATCCACCACGTGGATCTGGCACTGGCCTTTGCCCAGCGCGTGATCGGTATCCGTCAGGGCAGCGTCGTCTATGACGGTCCGGCCAGTCAGGTGACCCAGGAAATCCTGGACCAGATCTACAACGGATCCACCGTCCCCAAGTCCGGAGATCACTGAGAGGTGCCCCATGCAGAACAACTCTCAACTGGCGTCCCCGACGCTGTTTGACCGGATCTTCAAGCCGGAGAAAATCACCCTTTCCAACGGCCACGAGGTGCTGCGTCCCCGCAGCCGTACGCCCCTGATCGCCCTGCTCACGCTGCTGGCCCTGATTCTGTCCATTCGCGTGACGAATTTTGACATGTCCATCATCTTCAAGCGCGGCGCTCAGCTGACCAAGATTCTCTCCCAGATCTTTTCCCCTGACCCCAAGTATTTTGCCAAGGTCATCGATCCCCTCTTTGACACCATCAAGATGAGCATTCTGGGCTCCTTCATCGGCTGCGTGCTGGCGCTGCCCTTTGCCGTGGCCGCCTCCTCCAACATCAACCACAACCGGTTCCTGCTGGCCTTCCTTCGGCTGGTTCTCAGCATCGTGCGGACCCTGCCCACCCTGGTCATCGCCTCCATCAGCGCGCTGGTCTTTGGACTGGGCGCCTTTGCGGGTACCGTGGCCATCGTCGTCTTCACCTTCGGCGTGGTCTCCAAGATGCTCTATGAATCCATCGAAACGGTGAACATGGGCGCCTTTGAGGCGCTCGAATCCGCCGGCGCCAACAAGTTCCGCGCCTTCTGGAGCGCCGTCTTCCCCCAGATTCTGCCCACCTATCTGTCCCATTGTCTCTACAGCTTTGAGATGAATGTCCGCGCCGCGTCCATTCTCGGTTACGTGGGTGCCGGCGGTCTGGGAATCCTGATCGATGAGCGCATCGGTTGGAGAGATTACAACGGTCTGGGCACAGTGCTTCTGACCCTGTTCCTGGCTGTGTTCATCATCGAACAACTGAGCAATTTCCTGCGCTCCAGACTCAGCTGAGGAGGTCCACATGCAGTATTCTCAAACCGTTCTTGAAAAATACCAGTCCCGTCCGCGGTACTGGTGGATCTATACCCTCACGGTCCTGATCCTCGTGCTGCTGCTGGGCTGGTCCAGCACCAGCATCAACCTGCAGAGCATCACCACAAAGGGCGCCGAGGTGGCCTCCGGCATTTTCCTGGGCCTCATCCGTCCCAATGTGGACATGCTCCTCTCCACGGCCAAGGACGGCGTTCCCTATCTCCTCATGGAAACCGTCTGTATTGCCATTCTGGGCACCATCATCGGCGGCATCCTGGCCCTGCCCATCAGCTTTCTGGCCAGCCGCAAGATCATGCCCGCCCCCGTTGCCGTGATCTTCAATGCCCTGATTCTGCTCATCCGGACCCTGCCCTCCATCGTCTGGGCCCTGGTCTGGATCCGGGTCACCGGTCCCGGCCCCTTCTGCGGCGTGGTCACCCAGAGCATCTGCTCCATCGGCATGATCTCCAAGATGTACATGACCGCCATCGAGGATCTGGACACCAATATTCTGGAATCCCTGGATGCCAGCGGCTGCACCACCTTCCAGAAGGTGCGCTACGGGATCATCCCCCAGCTCATGCCCAACATCATCTCCACCATCATCTATCGTTTCGATATCAACATCAAGGATGCCACCACCCTGGGCATCGTGGGTGCCGGCGGTATCGGCGCGGCCCTGATCCAGTGCATCAATTCCCGCCGCTGGTCCATGGTGGGCTCCTTCATCTTCGCCATGATCCTTCTGATGCTGGTGATCGAGTTCTTCTCCACCCGCATTCGTTCCAAACTCGCCCGCGGGGAATAATCAGAAAAGCGGCGGCATCAGCCGTCGCTTTTTTATGAGGGAAAGGAAACTTTCATGAGAGAATTTCATATTCGCTACACCAGCGATGTCCACGGATACCTTCTGCCCACCACCTTCCTGGACAAGGTGGAGCGCCCCACCGGCCTGTTTTCCCTGTACCGGGAATTTGCGCAGGACGGCAATACCCTGATCCTGGACGGGGGAGACAGCCTCCAGGGGTCCCCCCTGACCAATTTTCTCTACCGCACGCCGCCGGAGGACATCCGCGCCCTCATGCCCCCCGACGCGCCCTGCGCCCATCCCATCGCCGCCGCCATGAACCTGTGCGGCTATCAGTACATCACCCTGGGCAATCACGATTTCAATCACGG
>OMRS01000214.1 GCA_900313545.1 uncultured Eubacteriales bacterium
CCGGTGGACCGGGTCCTGGTCGTTCCCGGCAACGCGGATGAAGACGGGCAGGTACTCTTCGACGTAGGCCGGGTGTGCGCGGGAAACCTGCGTTCGGTCCTGCAGATGGGCAATACCCTGGCGGTTACCGGGGGAAGGACGATCGCCGCGGTGGCGCGCTACCTCCAGAGTCCCGCACCGCTGAACGTCATGGTTGTTCCGGCGCGCGGAGGGCTGGGCCGGTCGGTGGAACTGCAGGCGAACACCCTGGCCGAGGAAATCGCGGTCAAGCTCGGGGGACATTACCGGTTGATCCACCTTCCGGATCATATGGACCCTGCGGCGATGCAGGAAATGCTGAAAATCCCGGAAGTCAGCGAGGCAATGGAACTGCTGGAACGCGCGGACGTCATCCTCCACGGCATCGGAACCGCCGCGGAGATGATGCGCGAACACCGTATGCCGCGCGAGACGCAGATCCGGCTGACCGCCGCGGGGGTAAAGGGCGAAAGCTTCGGCGCCTACTATGATCTCGCGGGAAACTGCCTGTTGGAATCCGCAAGCGTCGGCGTGGACCTGGCCCGCCTGAAACCGACATGCCGGATGATCGCCGCAGCCGCCGGCGCCTCCAAGGCGGAGGCGATCGTCGCGATCCTGAGGCATACCAGGCATTCCCTGCTGGTAACCGACCAGGGCGCCGCACAGAGAATCCTCGCCCTGCTGGAAGCGTGATTGCCGATCTCTGCGGAGATTTTGCAATAGATCAAGAAACGACATCAATGAAAAGGAGCGAATGAATCATGGCAAAAAAGACAGTTGACGACATTCAGGTAAAAGGCAAGCGGGTGTTGGTCCGCTGCGACTTCAACGTTCCCATGAAAGACGGAAAAATCACCAACGACAAGCGCATTGTTGCGGCGCTTCCCACCATTAAAAAGCTGATCGCCGACGGCGGCAGGGTGATTCTTTGCTCCCACCTGGGCAAGCCGAAGAACGGGCCGGAAGAGAAGTTCTCCCTGGCTCCCGTGGCTGTGCGCCTGAGCGAGCTGCTGGGACAGAACGTGGTATTCGCGAACGACGACAACGTGGTGGGCGAGAATGCCAAGGCGGCGGTCGCGGCCATGAAGGACGGCGACGTGGTGCTGCTGCAGAACACCCGTTTCCGCAAGGAAGAGACCAAGAACCTGGAGGAGTTCTCCCGTGACCTGGCTTCCCTGGCCGAGTGCTATGTGGACGACGCCTTCGGCTCCTGCCACCGCGCTCACTGCTCCACCGAGGGCGTGACCCGGTTCCTGTCCCCCTGCGTGGCCGGCTACCTGATCGGCAAGGAACTGTCCATCATGGGCAAGGCGCTGGAGAATCCGGACCGTCCCTTCGTGGCCGTCCTGGGCGGCGCCAAGATCGTGGACAAGCTCAACGTGATCGACAACATGCTGGAGAAGGTCGACACCCTCATCATCGGCGGCGGCATGGCCTTCACCTTCCTCAAGGCCAAGGGCTACGGCATCGGCGGCAGCCTGCTGGATGAGACCAAGATCGATTACTGCAAGGATATGATGAAGAAGGCCGCGGAGAAGGGCGTCAAGCTGCTGCTGCCCGTGGACACCGTGTGCGTCAAGGCCTTCCCGGATCCCATCGATGCGCCTGTGGAGACCAAGGTGGTTGCCGCCGACGCCATCCCGGATGACATGCAGGGCTGCGACATCGGACCGGCCTCCCGCGAGCTGTTTGCCGAGGCGGTCAAGAACGCCAAGACCGTGATCTGGAACGGACCCATGGGCGTGTTTGAGAATCCCGTCCTGGCCGAGGGCACCCTGGCGGTGGCCAAGGCCCTGGCCGAGAGCAGCGCCGTGACCATCATCGGCGGCGGCGACTCCGCTGCGGCTGTGGAACAGATGGGCCTGGGCGAGAAGATGACCCACATCTCCACCGGCGGCGGCGCGTCCCTGGAGTATCTGGAGGGCAAGGTCCTGCCCGGCGTTGCCTGCCTGGATGAGATGGCCTGATGGAAATAAGGAGGAAAACCGAGATGCGTAAACCCATTATTGCCGGCAACTGGAAGATGAACAAGACGCCTTCCGAGGCGGCCGCGCTGGTCCGTGACCTGATTCCCCTGGTCAAAAATGCCCAGTGCGACGTGGTGGTGTGCACTCCCGCCGTGGACTTTGCCGCGGTGTCCAAAGAGATCGCCGGCAGCAACGTGAAGCTGGGCGCGGAGAACATGCACTGGAAGGAGTCCGGCGCCTACACCGGCGAGCTGAGCGCCGCCATGCTGAAGGAGTCCGGCGTGGAATACGTCATCCTGGGCCACAGCGAGCGCCGTCAGTACTTTGGTGAGACCGACGCCACCGTGAACCTGCGGACCCTGGCCGCCGTGCGCGCGGGCCTGACCCCCATCATCTGCGTGGGCGAGAAGAAGGAAGAGCGGGAAGCGGGCTATACCAACGCCCTGGTGACCTACCAGACCCAGATCGCCCTCACCGGCCTGACCGCAGAGCAGGTGCGCGGCGTGGTCATCGCCTATGAGCCGGTCTGGGCCATCGGAACGGGCCTGACGGCCACCGATGAGCAGGCCAACGAGACCATCGGCGTCATCCGCAATGCCATCCGCAGCGTCTACGGCGATGCGGCGGACGACGTGCGCATTCAGTACGGCGGATCCATGAATCCCAAGAACTGCAAGGGACTCATGGCCCAGGAGGAGATCGACGGCGGTCTGATCGGCGGAGCCTCCCTGAAGGCGGAGGACTTCTCCAAGGTGGTTCTGTACAACGAGTAATCCGGTTTGCGGAAAATGCCGCGGACCTGTGCATGAAATGAACCGGCGGGCGGCGGAGCATCTTTACTCCGCCGCCTGTTTGTGTGTGCCGCGCAGCCGGCGGGAGGACAGGATGAACAGACACATTTACACCGGGTTGGCGGCGCTGCTGCTGGTACTGCTGCCTCTTGTGGCCCGGGCGGGCGAAATCTGCGTACAGGGCAGCGGAAGCGTCAGCGGGCAGATGGACCTGTGCCGCCTGAGCGCCGGCATCCGCGAAACGGCGCCGGGCGCATCCATTGCCCGCGCCCGCGCGGAGGAGGTGACCCGGAAGGTGACCGGGGCGCTGCTGCTTGCCGGCGTGAAGGAGGAAAACCTGAAGACGGAATCCTACTATCTGGGGCCGGTGATGGACTACAGCGCGGAGGTGCCGGTCGTTTCGGGCTATGAGGTCCGGCATGCGCTGGAAATCCGTCTGGAGGACCTGACGCAGCTGGACAGGGTGCTGGAGCTTCTGAGCGCGGAAGGGGCGGCGGAGATTTCCTCCCTGAGCTTTGAATGCAGCAGGGCGGGGGAGCTGTACGGGCAGGCGCTGGAGCTGGCCGTGGCCCAGGCCAGGGAGAAGGCCGGCGCGCTGGCGGCAGCCTCCGGCCTGACGCTGGGAGAGGTCCGGGAAATCCGGGAGCTGCAGGGCGATGCCTATGCCGAGGGGTTGGCCCTGCGCGCGGACAAGGCGGCGGGGGCCTCCGGCATCCGGCCGGGAGAGGGCGACATCACGGCGCGGGTCAGCGTGACCTTTGAGACCGGCGGGATGTGAGGAGGTTTAAGCGGATGGACAAACAAGCGAGCGGCCGGGTGAGAAGGCTGCTGCCCTGGGCGATGCTCGGGCTGTGCCTTGCGGCCTCCCTGCTGCTGTATGCCCGGCTGGGACGGCACAACATGGATGCGGACCGGGCCTCCGAATTCGTCCTGGCGGCGCACCTCAATGAGACGGGGTCCCTGGTCAGCCCGGAATGGTTTTATTCCACGGAGCTGCGGGTGGTCAGCCCGGTGCCGGTGTACCAGCTGGCGCTGGCGCTGTTCCCTTCGTGGCACGCGGCCAGGCTGTTTTCCATCGCGGTGCTCATGGGGCTGTGCACCCTGTCCTTCCTGGTGCTCGCCCGCAGGGCGGGCTTCGGGGAGGAGGCGGTCTATGCCGCGGCGGCGATGGTGCTTCCCCTCGGATGGACCTACTCCTTTCTGTATTCCTGGGGCGGGTTTTACACCGTCTATTTTTCGGCATGCTGCTGGGCGCTGACCCTTGTGCTCAGCTGGCGGCCGGGCCGCTGGTGGGTGCCGGTGCTCCTTGCGGTGCTGGGGGTCTGGTGCGGCCTGTCCGGCGTCCGCATGCTGATGATGTGCGCGCTTCCGGTGGGGACCGCGTTCTCCTTGCGCGCCCTTGGCGCTGACGCGGACCGGCAGAGGCGGGAGCAGGCCCTCATGGCCCTTGTCCTGTGCGCCGGCATGGCGGCGGGCTATGTCATCAACGCCCGGGTGCTCTCCGGGAGCTTTTCCTTCCGCAGCTACGGCCAGGTCCGCTGCGCCGCCCCCTCCTGTGTCCGGGTGCTGCAGGAGCTGGACGCGCTGTGTGACTTCTTCGGCTACCGCCCGGGCGTGGCCCTGGCTTCCGGCAGCGGCGCGGTGAACCTGCTGGTCCTGGTGCTGGTGCCCGCGCTTCCGGTGCTCACGGGGATGGCCGCCGTCAGGTTCCGCGGCAGTCCCCGGGGGACCCTGGCCCAGGTGGCCCTGTGCGCCGTGGGCGGGGGCATGGTCATCAACAGCGCGGCGGAGGGCTTTCCGGCCGCGGGGACCAGCGTGGCCTACTACATTCTGGGCATCCTGCTGATGCTCCTCATGGTCTTTGCCTGGGTCTCGGAGAGGACGCGGGGCTGGGTGAGGAGCACGGCGCTGTGCGCGCTGACCCTGGGCTTTGCGGCCAACGCCTTCTTTTATGTCCGGGAGGAGCAGACCTCCCGGGAGACGGCAAGGGAAAAGGCGGCGGCGTGGCTGGTGGAGCAGGGGTACGTGCACGGCTATTCCACCTTCTGGAACGGCAATGTGCTCACGGAGCTGAGCGACGGGAAGCTCAGGCTGACCTGCTTTGGCAATTTCGCCTCCGGCGCGGAGCCCTACGAGTGGCTGCAGACTAGGGAAAGCGCCCGGGGGGAATTTGAGGGACCGCTCTTTGTGTATACGGACGACGAGGAGCAGCGAAATGACCCCACTCCCCTGGCGGACCCGGAGCGCCTGGTGTACGGGGAGAACGGCGTGCAGATCTACCGCTACGACTCCTGGGAGGAGGTCCTGCGCATCCAGAGGGAGCACGTGCGGGGGAAGGGCGCCGGGGGGCCCGGTTGAAAAGCCGAAGGAAAAATGCTAGAATGCGGGAAAATTTGAAATCACCGGGAGGTTTAATATATGGGTTTCTTTTCAAAGCTGTTTGACCCGACCGCAGGCGAACTGAAGCGTCTGGGGAAAACGGTGGACCAGATCGATTCCTTCGAGGCGGCGCACAAGGCCCTGACGGATGAGCAGCTGCGCGCCAAGACGGAGGAATTCCGTGAGCGGCTGGCGGGGGGCGAGAGCCTGGATTCCCTGCTGCCCGAAGCCTTTTCCGTGGTCCGCGAGGCCACGGACCGGGTCATGGGCAAGCGCCAGTTCCGCGTCCAGATGATCGGCGGCATCGTGCTGCACCAGGGCCGCATCGCGGAGATGAAGACCGGTGAAGGAAAAACCCTGACCGCCGTCATGCCCGCCTACCTCAATGCCCTGACAGGAAAGGGCGTCCATGTGGTGACGGTCAATGACTACCTGGCGCGCTTCCAGGGCGAGGACATGGGCCGGATCTTCCGGTTCCTGGGCATGAAGGTGGGCGTCATCGTCCATGATCTGGACCAGCAGCAGCGCCGGGAGGCCTATGCGTGTGATGTCACCTACGGCACCAACAACGAGATGGGCTTTGACTACCTGCGGGACAACATGGTCATCTACGAGAAGAGCATGGTCCAGCGGGGACACAACTTTGCCATCGTGGACGAGGTGGACTCCATCCTCATCGATGAGGCCCGGACCCCCCTGATCATTTCCGGCATCGGTGAAAAATCCACCGACATGTATGACCGGGCGGACAGGTTCGTGTGCACCCTTCAGAAGGGCGAGGAGCCCGA
>OMRS01000231.1 GCA_900313545.1 uncultured Eubacteriales bacterium
CATGCGGACTGCCTGGCCGCGCACTCCCCGTCCGCATGGCTGAAGAAGGCCTCATCCCCCTTCAGATGGAAGGAGGAAAGGACCTCCTCATCCTCCATGTTGACAAAGCGCAGCCCGTTTTCCGCCGCAAAGTCGCGCATCAGGCGCGTCTGTCCCGCCGTCAGATAATTCCCCGGCAGATTGAGCAGCACCAGGGGTACCCCGGAATCCCTGCAGTCCCGCGCCATCCGCTCAAGGCCCGTCATCATGTTGTCCCTGGGCACGGCCGCCTCCGCCGACAGGATCTCCTCTTCCCCCGGAGGCGCCCATCCGGCAAGCCTCAGGCTCCCGGGCACCGGCTGCTGGAGCACAAAGCCCATGAGCTCGCAGTGAAGGCTTGCAGGCAGGTTCAGGTCCCCCCGCTCCAGGACCTTCCATCGGTCGTGAAAGCGGATGTTGGTCAGATAATAGCTGATGCGGCTCTGGTTCTCCAGGCGGCAGACTTCAGAGACCGCCCGAATCTTCACCGGGGAGAGCTTCATGGTGTCCAGGGCCTTTCGCACAAAGGGCTCCGAGGTGTTGACGGGATTTCCGGTCCCCTCGAACATGTACTTGACGTCCACCACGAAGGCCCGGGGATGCTGGAAGCGCAGCGCCTCCTCCAGCCAGTAGGAGCTGATCAGGATGGACTGCTGGTCGCTGGCCAGGTTGTAGCTGCGGATGCCGGTTTCGTCATACACGACCTGCGGGCACATGGCCGAGGCCATGGTGCTCGAACCCAGGAAGATCACATCCAGGGAATTTCTGGGCATCTGGTAGAATTCATGAAAGCTCGACGTCGAGGGCCACCAGGAGTTTTCATAGACAAAATTGGGCTCCAGCACCTTGTTGATGCCCCTCAGGGAGAGGGCCATGAGCACAAGGAACACGAGGGATGACAGATGAGCGCCTGCCTGTTTCATCAGAAACCTCCATAAATGAATTCCTGGGCATGATAGCCAAATCCGTAGGTGCCAAAGATCCAGACGCTCCAGATGAGCATGGCGCAGCACAGCCAGCGAAGGGCCGCCGGCCCGCAGAGCACCCTTTCCCTGAAGGAGCATCCCCGCTCCTCCAGGATATCCCGCCCGATGAGCACCGCGCAGGACAGAAGCAGCAGCGCCAGCTCCCGAAGATCGACGCCCAGCCTCGTCAGGGACCCGTCCACAAAGATCCAGATGTTCCCCGCGCGAAGCATGCTGCCCAGCATGGCGATGCCGCTGCCCGCGTCAGGGGCGCGGAACATCACCCAGGTCAGCAGGATCATGAGGAGCGTCACCGCCCTGCGGGGCAGCGTCCACCTGACCGGAAGGCGCCGGTCCAGCAGCTCCCCCAGCACCTGGAAGAAGGCATGCATGCTCCCCCAGAGGAGAAAGCGCAACTCCCCGCCGTGCCACAGGCCGCTCACCCAGAACACCGCCAGCACATTGAGCGTTTTCCGCAGCTTTCCCTTCCGGCTGCCTCCCAGGGGGATATACACATAGTCCCGCAGCCACCGGCTGAGGGTCAGGTGCCACCTGCGCCAGAAGTCCCGGATGGACAGGGACAGATAGGGCCTTTTGAAATTGTCCTGAAGGGAGATGCCAAAGGCGGCGGCCATCGCCTGGGAGAGCGTCACGCAGGACAGGAAGTCCGCGTAGATCTGCAGGGCGTACAGCGCCGCCCCCAGCCAGAGGTACCAGCCCTCATAGACGCCGGGCGCATCAAAGATGCGCGAGGTAAAGAGGCCCGCCTTGTCGGCGATCATGTATTTGAGAAAGAGCGCCCAGAGGGCCATCTGGAAGGCCCGCCTCAGGTTTTTTAGGTCATAGGCATGGCCCTCCTGCAGCTGGGGCGCCAGTTCGCGGAACCTGGGAATCGGCCCCTGCAGCAGCTGAGGGAAAAAGGAAAAGAACAGGACAAAGCGCAGAGGGGGCATCCCCTCGGCCTCTCCCCGCCAGAGGTCCACCAGGTAGGAAACCATCTGCAGGGAGTAAAAGGACAGGCCCACCGGCACCGCCCATTCCCACGCCTTTCCAAGGAGACGGGCCTGGTTTGCCCGCAGCAGCAGCAGGGGCAGCAGGGCCACGGCGATGGAAAGGCCCAGAAACGCCCTGCCGCCCCCCTGCCGGCGGTTTTTCTGAACCCCCAGGCTCAGCAGGTACACCGTCCCCAGATGCAGCAAAAACACCCCTACGCGTCCCGCGCTCCGGTTCAGCAGCGCCACGGTCGCCAGGCTGCACGCAAGCAGCGCCAGCCACCGGATTTTCATGGGCAGCAGGTAATATGCCGCCACCGTGCACAGCAGCAGCAGGACAAAAGGCAGTGACAGATATCCCACGGGGAACACTCCTTCGCTTTCTCAGTTGTTTCCATCCCCCGCATCCCTTGCCGGTGCGCGGAGAAACAGCATCGCTCCCGCCGGGAGCAGGTACATGAGCACATAGACATAGCGCGGGCCGGTACAGATGGGCGTGCCCAGCACCTGCCCCACAAGGATCCCCAGTGACGGGACCAGGACCAGCGCCTCCCGTCCCTGCCCCCGCACCAGCAGAATCCCCAGAAGCAGCAGGGCCCCAATCGCCAGCCAGGCGGGGGGGATCATCCGTTCATCCAGCGGAAAAGCCTCCCGCAGGCGAGCATCCCCCAGCAGATTTGCACGCCGGATGCCGTACAGGTCCTCGATCCGCTCCGTTTTCTCCGCTTCCCCCTCCAGGTAGCCTTCAAATGTCCGGCTGTTTTCCTCCACGAGCGGGATATTGGGGATCCAGAACCCGCAGCTCTCCAGCACCCAGGCCTCCAGATACGTTTTCAGGTTCCGGGGTGCCATGGACAGCC
>OMRS01000024.1 GCA_900313545.1 uncultured Eubacteriales bacterium
GTCCGCATTGGACTTTTTCACCAGCTTCTCGGCGATGTTATACAGGGTCCCGTAGCCGTATCCCAGGATGGATTTGAGCTCCTTTTCCTTTCGGGCCACCACGATCTCCGGCGGATTGTCCCCGTAGAGTTCCCGGACCTTGTCATCGCACAGATTGCGGATATTGTCGGCCGCATCCGGCCAGTAGGGCTGGAATGTCTCCTTGCCCTCAGGATGCTTGGGATACAGGCCCACTTCGCCAATTCTGTCCGCCACCTTGCCCGGATTGGTGATGACCACCTCCCTGCACTTTTCCTCGCCCAGGTAGCTGAATTCGTCCAGCATTTCCTGGGTGGTCTTCAGGTACAGCGGCGGCTGCTCATCGGCATCCTTGAATCCCTTCATATGCTGGATCACCGAGCGGAAAACCGCGTCCTCGGGATCCATGAAATGCACATCCCCGGTGGCGCACACCGGAATACCCAGCTCCTCACCCAGCGCGATGATCTTCCGGTTGATCTCGTGAAGCTCCTCCACGCCTTCCACGGTACCCTCCCGCACCAGAAAAGCGTTGTTGCCGTCCGGCTGAATCTCCAGATAATCGTAGAATCTGGCGATGCGCCGCAGCTCCTTGTCGCTTTTTCTGGCAAGGATGGCCTTGTAGAGCTCCCCGGAGGCGCACGCACTGCCCACGATCAGCCCTTCCCTGTAGCGCTGGAGGATAAAGCGCGGCACATGGGGCCGCTTGCTGAAATAATTCAGGTGTCCCTCGCTGACAATGCGGTTCAGGTTGGTCATGCCGTCCTGAGAGCAGGCGATGAGCACCACATGGGACGCCTCCCCGATGGCCCCGGCGGCAATGCCGTCGTTGATGTCCCGGATGTTCCGGATCCCCTTCTTCGACGCCTCGGCGAGCATGATGTTGAGCACCTCCGCCGTGGCACGGGCATCGTGCACGGCCCGGTGGGCGTTCTTGAGGGACACACCCAGCTGCTTGCAGACCGCGCCCAACCGCTGGCTTTTGAGTTCCGGGTACAATCTCCGGGACATCTCCAGGGTATCCAGGACCGGAAGCTGCAGCTCAATGCCCAGCCGCCGGCACTCCTCCCGAAGAAAACCGTAGTCAAACTGTGCGTTGTGGCCCGCAAACACCGCGTCGCCGATAAACTCCAGCAGCGGCGGAATCTCCTCCGCAGCCGGACGGGCATCCGCCACCATGCCGTCGGTGATGCCGGTCAGGCGGGTCACCTCCGGAGGAATGGGCTCCCCGGGATGGACAAAACGGGAGTATTCCTGCACCACCTGGCCGTTGCGGATGCGCACCGCGCCGATTTCGATGATGCGGTTGCGTCGGCAGTTGAGGCCCGTGGTTTCAAAGTCCACCACCACGATATCCCGGTTTGTCTCCCGGTCCACGGGGTTGACCACCACGTCGGTGGTGTCCGTCAAATACCCCTCCATGCCGGGCAGCAGCTTGATTCCCCGCTTTTTCGCCTGTCCAAAGGCGGCGGGGAAGGCCTGCACCACCCCGTGGTCCGTCACGGCCACCGCCCTGTGGCCCCAGCTGGCCACCCGGTCGATGAGCTTCTCCACGGAGGTGATGGCGTCCATTTCGCTCATGCTGGTGTGCATGTGCAGCTCGATGCGCTTTTCCTCGCAGGTGTCCATGCGCTCCACCGACGGCCGCTCGTCCACGTCGTCGACGATCATCTCCAGCCCTTCCCCGAAACGGGGAACGCTCACCTTGCCGCGCACCGCCACCCGGCGGTTTTCCCGGATCTCCCTGGCCACCCGCTCCACCGCCTCGCGCTCCTCGGGCGTGATGGTCTCGTCCTCCTCCTTCTGCTCATCCCTGCGCCCGCGCCACTTTTTATAGCGCAGGAACATCTTGCAGCGCATGGTGCTGGTAAAGTCCGTCAGCAGGAAGGAGATCATGCGCATCTCCCCGCCCTTGACATCCTTGTTGTCCTCGACGCGGATGATCTTGCCTTCGATGACGATCCGCCCGGTCTCCTCCACGATCTCCCGGATGGGCACCGGAGGCTGGGTCACCGGCCTTCCATGAATGGCGTGCTTCTTCTTTTCCTCCTCCTGGGCCGCCTTCGCATTCTGCTCCTGAATCTTGCGGAAGATCTCCAGTTCATCCGCCTCCCTGCGCCTGCGCAGGATCTCATCCATCTGTTCCTGACGGACCTTGGAGGCCTGAATGATCACATGGACCTTGGCGCCGAACACGTTGTCGATGAGTTTTTCCAGGTACCGGTCCACCTCCATCGCCTGCATGTACCGGGGCGCGATCTCCGTACGGGTCAGGATGGAGAGGACATTCCCCTTGCATTCGATGACGGCCTGCTGAAAGAAGGGCACATAGCCGGGGTACTTCCGTTTGAGGCATTTCTCGATGAATGCATAGTATTTCTGAGGATTCTGGAGAAAATCCCCGGCCAGTTCCGGGGAGCGGACGATCACGGAGACCCGCGTCTGGGGGAAGTTGCGCTGAAGGGCATTGACGATCGAGCGAAAGGGCCGGTCCTCAATCAGAATGTCCGAGGTAAACTGGACCTGGACCTCCTTCGCGCCGGACCTGGCCAGAACCTGCTCCAGCTTCAGATGCGACAGCAGCTCCGCATCCACGCCGCTCATCAGTCTTTCCCATGGCTGTTCCATATTATCCCGCCTTTATCCGCCTTTGTCCGTCCTGTGTCAAGCCTGTTCCTTCTGAGCGAGCACCCGACGGATTTCCGCAATGAGGATCTCCGCCAGATCACCGGTCACCTTTCTGGGGGGCTGGCCCCGCAGAATCAGCAGGCCGTTTCCCCCGCCGCCTCCGCAGATGCCCACATCCGCCTCCCGGGCCTCCCCGGGGCCATTGACCACGCAGCCCATGACCGCCACCTTGAGCGGCGTCCGGACATCCTTCAGTTCCTCCTGCACGCGGGTCATCAGGCCCGCCACATCGATGCAGGTCCGTCCGCATGTGGGACAGCTGACAAACTCGCAGCCATCCTTTCTCAAGCCCACATCCCGGAGAATCTCCACACCCACCGGGGGCTCCAGACACGGGTCCCCCGTCAGAGATACACGGAGGGTGTCCCCGATCCCCTCCAGCAGCAGCGTGCCGATGCCGATGGCGCTCTTGATGCGCCCGGCCTCCGGCAGGCCCGCCTCCGTCACCCCCAGGTGCAGGGGGTAGTCGCACTGCCCGGAGATCAGGCGGTAGGCCTCCACGGTGTCAGGGACATTGCTGGCCTTGAGGGAAATGACGATGTCATCAAACCCGCACCGCTCCAGCATGGCCGCGTGATTGAGGGCGGACTCCACCATGCCCGCGGGCACGGGACCGCCGTATTTCTGCAGAATATCCTTTTCCACCGACCCGGAATTCACCCCGATGCGCACCGGGATGTGGTGGGCCTTCAGGCATTCGGACAGCATGCGCACCTTTGACTCGCCCCCGATATTGCCGGGATTGATGCGCAGCTTGTGAATGCCGTTCTCCACGGCCATCACCGCCAGGTGCGCGTCAAAGTGAATATCCGCCACCAGGGGCACCGGGCTTTTGTCCACCAGCTCCCGCACCGCCCTGGCGCAGGCCTCGTTGTAGACCGACACGCGCACGATGTCCGCGCCGCTCACCGCCAGCGCCCGGATCTGGGACAGGGTCGCCTCCACATCCGCCGTATCCGTGTTGGTCATGGACTGCACCGACACGGGGGCGCCTCCCCCGATGACCACCTTGCCGCACGAAACGGCCTTTGTCAGCTTTCTCATCATGTCCTCCTTACGGATGCAGGATCCGCAGTATGTCCTTGTAGGTCAGCGCCACGCTCAGCATCAGCAGCAGAACCAGACCCGCCATGTGAATGGCGCCCTCCAGCTCGCGCCTGACGGGCCGCCTGCGGATGGCCTCCACCAGCAGAAACAGCAGCCGGCTGCCGTCAAGACCGGGAATGGGCAGCAGGTTCATGATGCCCAGGTTGATGCTGATGACCGCGGCCAGGTCAAACAGAATGTCAAAGCCCGCCTGCTGGGTCACCTCGGAAATGACGGCCACCGTTCCCACAGGGCCCGACACGTCGTTGATCCCCTCGCCGCGGGTCACCAGGTTGCGCAGCGTGCGGACAATGAGGGTGGCGTTCTCCGCGTTGTACTGGAAGGAAAAGGGGATGCTCCTGAGCAGGGGGATACGCTCCCGCCCCTGCCCGAAGGTAAAGCCCACCCGCCAGCGCGAGAGCTCCTGGTCA
>OMRS01000219.1 GCA_900313545.1 uncultured Eubacteriales bacterium
GTCAACGGCGAAAAGACGGACCCGGATTACCATAGTGCAATCTGGGTGCCGGTAAAGAAAAGAACATAGTTCCTGCTGCATGAAAACGCTCCCGGTCACCGGCAATTCACCGGTGGTCGGGAGCTTGCTTCATTCCTGGTTCCCTCATCAGTCATGCCCTGCCCGCGGGCGGGCCCGCTCACAGGACAGCCGTTGTTTTTTTTCCACACATATCGCGGCATATGGCATGCCGGCTTTGTTCAGGGCCCGGTGGGGACCGGCAGCTTTGGTGCTGCTGCGAAGCTGCTCCTTCATCATCCGTCTCCTGCGGTCATCGGCGCCACCCCTGACCTGGCTGACCGGAAGCGCTGAACGGCTGTGCCGTCCGTGAGTAACTCAGGAACTGACTGATCATCCGGCCCGCTGTCGAACGCCCGGACCCAGCGCTCCCGGTTCCGGCCAGTTCAGGGACTGCTTCCCGTTCCGGCTTCACTGGATGGCTGCGCGGACCGCCTCCGGTTCAGAATCCATGGCCTGACTGCCATCCTGTCATCGGATCCCTGCCGGCTCGTCTGCGGGTTCCGGTTTCAGAGCCGTATGGAAGTGGGACAATCTGACTTTCCCGGGAGGGGGCCGCCACGTTCCTGCTGCCCGGAGCCTGCCCGCCCTGGGTCCGGAAGGCTCACAAAAAGCCTGCGGGGTTTCTCCCGCGGGTCCGGAAGGCGGTTTGACAGCTTTTTGCCGTCCTCGGGGCTGATCCGGCCGGCGCGGTTGTCGTTGGTGCATGGGCCCTGCCGGAGGTTCAGATCCCCGGTGCCGGCCTTGGCGGGGAAGCGGCCGTATGCTCCTGCAGCCTTTCAGGCTCGTGCCCCGCTTCCAGCGGCATCATCAGCGGTTCCGCCATGGCCGGAGATGCGTCTGTTGGTCAGGGGAGCATTCCTCCGCACTGCCTGACTGCCGGTGCCGCCCCCAATGGTATGCACCTGCTTTTGATCCACGGATTCCACAATGCCGGTGTGCATGGAATTGGACGGCGGCAAACCGAAGGAGTTCTGATCCCCCGGCCGCGGGTCGCCGGTATGGAGCCGGCCCTTGTTCCTGCAGCCGTGCAGGAAGGATGACCCTCCCGCGCCGCAGGATTTCTCCGGATGGCAGAGCAGCTTTTGCGCCTTCTCACAGCAGATTGCCGCCAGGAAGCACCCGTCAGCAGGCACATCACGCGCAGCGCCGGTCTTCCCGCAGTCCCATCCGGGGGCTTCCGGACAAAAATGCGGGCAGCCCCGGCGCGGTTCGCAGATCCGGCATTCGCGGTCCTGTCCTCAGGGAAGGCACCGGGGGGCATTCTCCCAGCAGCCGGTCTGCCCGGCGGCCTTGCGGGGACCTTTGCGGCGGTACAGCCGGTATCGGTCCTCACCGGTTTTGCGTCCGCGTACCTGCCCTGGTCCCTCCGGCCATACCCGGCACGCTTTTTCACCGCATCCCCCCGACCTGCAGGCCACCCGCAACCGGTCAGCACCGCGCCGGAGGCTGCCTTCACGGCAGCCGCGGTTTTCAGGGTGTTCAGGACAGAGGTGTGGCCCTGAAGCTCCTTCCGCAGGACATCCGGCCGCTTCCGCAGGTTCCCGCTGGATTTTCCGGATGCCCGCGCAAACTCAGGCAGCCCCTGCTTCCGGGGCCGGGACGTCCACCGGGCAAACCCGCATCCGGCAGAGTCCTTCACAAAGCCGCCGCAGGCGCCGCCATCGGCCGCAGCCGTGTACTCCGCGCCGCTCATTCCGGGCTTTTTTCGCAGGTGTTTTGCTGATGGTCGGGCTTCAGCGCGGGTTCCCCCCAGAGGTTTCCCCTGAGGCCTGCTCTTCCGCAGGCGTTTCCGGGCTTCCCCCGGAGGAAATCTCAGATGGTCTTTCTGCGTCCGTAACGGGACCGGGGGCTTCAGGCGTTTCTGCCTGCCCGCCGCCTCCAAGCGCTTCTGTTACCCTGTCGGCCAGATCGCCCATCCGCGCATACATCCAGCTGCCCGGGCATGACTTGTTTGCAAACCAGCGGTGGACCGTCAGGATCATCTCGTCGGTCTTCGGGCGATAGGCCAGCGTGAGTTCCTTGTCGCCCAGCCACAGGAGCTTCTTCTTCCCGTTTCGCCGGCAGATGTCAGCGCAGAGCCTGATGAGTGTCCGGTAGACCACATCATTGAAGGCGTAGGGCTCCGTTTCATCTGAGGCGCACTCGATGGTGACGGCCCTCTGGTCGTTGGCGCTGCTGGAGGAACACCAGCTGCGGTTTTTCTCCTCCACGTACATGCCGACCCGGCCATCTTCGCCAATGCCATAGTTGCTGGATACCTGTCGGGGGGACGGCACGAGTATGTCGCCGAGCGTCTCAACAGAATACTGGCCCACCACGCAATGAGGCGTGATGCGGTCAATGCTGTGGGTGCGCTGCCCGGAATGGTTCGGGCTGAGTTTCGTATAAGCCACCAGCGGGCTGTTTGTGTATGTCATGTCATTTACGTCCTTTCACAAAAAATGAAAAAGGGGCCCCCTCCGACGGTTCGCCCGTGATCACATTCGGGCTGAAGAATCCACTCACCAGGCAGAATCCGGATAATGGCGCTGAGCAGTATCACGATGACCGCGCTCATTTCTCCTCCCCGGTTATCACACGGGTAAACATCCCGGGAGGACATTCTTCTGTTGTATTCGTGAGAATCATATCTTTCGGACGACAGCTTTCCTATGCTCTTTTTTCTGCATCAGACGCGGTCGTCTTTTTCTGCATTCCCGTTTTCCGGTACGTCAGGTACAATGATGGCGTCCTCACGGGGGTTTTATCCCCCTTGCTGAACCGTTGCAATTTGCGATGATCAGCGAGAGTTGCAGCGCAATAAGGCTTTGAGTGTCAAAACACGCAGGAAACAAGCATTCAAACTATAGCAGAACCGGCAGCCTGTTTTCAATTGCAAATACCAAATGTGGTGTATTCTCCTTCACAAGATTGATTGATACTGAGCAATTCCTGTTTAATCAAAAAGGAGTGCAGCATTCACTGCACTCCTTCTTCTTTTCAACTTCTCTTCTTCATCAGCAGGCCAAGTCCTGCAAGGGCGATCAGACCGGCAAACATATGGCCAGACACATTGCTGCCATCGCCTGTCTGCGGAAGGTTGACCACTTCTGAGGCCAGGATGGTAAACTTCGCATCAGCTGTTCCATCCGTAAACCCGGCAGTCAGTTTGTGTTCGCCTGCACTCAGCGTTTCCAGATAAGCCGGTTTCAGTTCGATGATGACGCTGCCGGAGTATGCTTTGTATTGTTCTTTTGGCACGGGTTTGCCATCGACCTGAATTCCTGTGAAATTCTCAGCAGTCTTCGAATCATTCACAGAATGCCTGATCCGGAATATCAGCGGCAAAACGCTGTTCTTTGTCCATGTGCTGCCATCTCCGGAAATGTACGCATAGGAGGATATCGTCACCTCTATACACTCCGGTTCCGTATCCACATGTTTTTCATCGCCTTTCACATAGTACCACACGCAGTAGGTTCCGGCGTTGGTAGCTGTA
>OMRS01000233.1 GCA_900313545.1 uncultured Eubacteriales bacterium
CGGCCCCTCTCCATCTAAAAAAGGGAGAGCCGGGGAACAGCTCTCCCTTCCGTGGTCTTGTCCGACGGGGGCCCCTTCGGGGCGTCCCTCAGTACTTCCACCTGTCCAGCAGCTCCTGCTTGTACTGATCGTCAAACAGGCCCTTCATGGGGATCTCCTCATAGTGCTCCGGATAGCCGGGGATCTGGGAGGCGGGCATCTCGGCGTAGATCCTGTCCGGATTGAACCTTGCGCACTGCTTTTTGTTCAGCTCGCCGTACAGGAAGGAAAACACGTCCTTCACGGCAGCCCTTGTCTCATGCCCCGAGATCATGCCCATGGTGAACAGGTCGTAGGCCAGCCCCTGCGCGGGGGTCACCACCGTGAGCCCCTCATTTTCATTGGCGCAGTTCACGCACTGCCACAAAAGGCCGTAGGCGATGGCCACATCCCCCCGGACCGCGGCCTTCGCGGGCGCGGAGCCGGAGGTGGTGTACTCCTTGATGTTCGGGTTCAGCATATCAAAATACCCCATGCCGGCCTCCTCGCCAAGGAGGCTGATCATGCCGCTGTAGTAGCTGTACCCGGTCCCGGAGGACCTGGGACTCGGCATGGCGATGAGGCCCCGGTAGGCCTCCCCCAGCATGTCGTCATACGTCCGGGGAACGGGCAGCTGCTTTTCCTCCAGTTCCCGGGTGTTCACCAGGAAGGCGCCTGCGGTCTTGCCGTTGACCGCGTACCTGTGGTGCCGCTGCGTGTACCCGGTGACGGAGGGATCGTAAATGGAAAAATCGTATGCGGACAGGTCCGCGAAAAGATCGGGACTGGAGCGCAGGAGGATTTCCGCGTTCACGACCTCCAGATCATAGAAGATGTCACAGTCGCCGTTTTTGCCCTCCGCCTGCAGCCGGGACAGCAGCTGTCCGGTTCCCAGGGACTGGATCACGATGTCCACTGCGGGGAACCGCCCTTGCAGCTCCTCCTGAAGATAGGCGATCCGTTCATCTTCAGCGGCCGTATAGATCACCACCCGCTCCGGTTTGCCGGAAGGGGCACCTGCCGTGGATGCCGGCTTCTGTCCCGCGCATCCGGAAAGCCCCAGCGCCGCGCAAAGCAGCAGGGCAAGGGCGCAAATTGCCTTTTTCATCCAAACACTCCTCGTCTCCTGCCGGGCTTCCGGTCATCCCTCTTCCCCGGCGGGCAGGCCTTAGTTCATCCACCCGGTCAAGCATCTCCGGGATGAACAGGAGTATACGGCAAAAACGGGAAACTGTCCAGTCCGTTCCGTTCAATTTTTCCTGCAAAAGTTTGGAAATTGAACATCCCTTTCCCGACGCCCCCCCTGTCCGCATTTTCCCCCCGCGGAACCCTCCCCCTTCCGGAGTGCGGGTCACACCTCGTAGGTCCTGTCGATGGCCTTCAGCTCCTTGAAGGTGTCGATCTCCACGATATCCTGCTCCGTGCACGGCAGCACCTCGACCTGGTAGTGCTCCTTCCTGTACACCAGCGGGACCTGCTCCCAGTACCTTTCCCTGCCGCCGGGGGACCGGAACACCTCCTGGATGTCCTGGCTCAGCCTGCGGCCGTCGTCCCCGTTCCAGTAGCTGATGCCCACCATCTGCCAGATGTCCTCCCCCTCCCCGCCGACCTTTTCCTCGACGATGATCCCGTCCTTTACCCGGAAGCACCAGTCATCGGAGCGGTCCTTCCGGATCGCCAGAAAGTCGGAGGAGTAGTGGTACTTCCGGATGATCTGCGGATTGTGGATCAGCAGGTCCGCCTCAAACACATAGGCATTGGACAGCAGGTCCCGGGCCACCAGGGCGCTGGAGATGTTGTTCGCCTCGTTGTAGAGCGGATTGTCGAGGAAGCGGATCCCCGGGTACCTGTAGAGGAGCTGGTCAAACTGTTCCCCGAGATAGCCGCGGACGATGACGATCTCCTCAATGCCGGCCTGAAGGCAGGCGTCGATCAGCCGGTCAATGATCCGGATCCCATGGACCCGGACCAGGGGCTTGGGCGTATTGAAGGTGATCGGAACCATCCGGCTGCCAAAGCCCGCCGCGATGAAGACGGCGCGCCTGGCCCTGTAGGGTTCAAGCGCCTCCAGCCCCGCCGGGGTGATGCTCCCGTCCTCGACAAACCCCAGGCCGGACAGCTCCCTGAGCACGCGGTTCACCGTTCCCAGGGAGTAGCCCGTGGCCTTTTCCAATTCCCGCTGCGTCAGCACCCCGCAGCGCGCGGCGAGCACTTCCAGCACGTCAAACTGTTTTCTAGTCAGTCCCATCTGTCTTTCCTTCTTCCGGCCCGCATCCGGCCGGCTGTCCTCACATCTCTCCCGAAAGCGCCATCACCGCGGCAAGCGCCGCCAGGGCCGCCGTCTCCGTCCTGAGGATCCGCCTCCCCAGGGACACCGGCAGGGCGCCCGCCTGCCGAAGAAGCTCCACCTCGTTTTTTGAAATGCCCCCCTCCGGGCCGATGAGAAGTCCGATGCGCCCCTGGGGCTTCTCCCGCTTCGCCAACGCCCCAGAGAGCCGGAGCCCGCTTTCCTCCTCCCAGGGGACCAGAAACAGGTCCAGGTCCCGCGCCATTTCCGCCGCCTCGGAAAGGGTACATATCCGGACCTCCGGGACCCGGCAGCGCCCGCTCTGCTTGACCGCCTCGCAGGCGATCTTCTGCCAGCGTTCCCGCTTTTTGTCCGCTTCGCGGCCGCCGATTTTCGCCACGCTCCGCTCCATGGCCACCGCGCAGATCCGGGCGGCGCCCAGCTCCGTGGCCTTCTGGATCACCCACTCCATCTTCTCCGCCTTGGGCAGCCCCTGGAAGAGGGTCACCTCCACCCCGGGCTCCGCAGACGGCAGGCGCCCCTGCAGGCGGCAGATGACGCGCTGGCCTTCGATGGAACAAATTTCAGCGGACCATTTTTCCCCTTCCATCAGGAGCTCGGCCGCATCCCCCGCCTGCAGCCGGAGCACCCGCAGGGCATGAGGGACCTCCTCGGGCAAAAGCTCCGCCCGCCTGTCATCCAGCCTTCCGGCAAAAAACCTGTGCATCACGCTTTCGGGCGGGCCGCAAGGCACACCCACTCTCCTTTTTCCAGTCTGCGCTCCACCTGATATCCCCCCTGCTCAAGGGCTGCAAGCACATCCCCCTCCCGCTCCCGGATGATCCCGGAGCAGATGAAGATGCCGTTTTTTCGAATGTGCTTTCTGGCCGGCGTGCACAGGTAGCAGATCACATCCGCGATGATGTTGGCCACCACCACGTCCGCCTGCTCCTCCGTCTTTTCAAGCAGATCCCCGTGGACGGTGCGCACGGTGCCGGCAAGCCCGTTCTTTTCGGTGTTTTCCCGGGCCACCCTCACCGCGTCCGGATCCAGGGCGATGGCCAGCACGTCCCCGGCCCCCAGACGCGCCGCGGCCAGGGCCAGGATCCCGCTGCCGCAGCCCACGTCGATGCAGCTGCATCCCGGGGTGATGTAGGTTTCCAGCTGCTCCATGCACATGCTGGTGGTCTCGTGGCTGCCCGTTCCGAAGGCCATCCCCGGATCCAGCGTGAGCACCAGATCGCCGGGCTGCTCCGCGTATGCTTCCCAGCTGGGCCGAACCACCAGGCGCCTGCCCACCCGGAAGGGCTTGTAATATTTTTTCCAGTTCTCCGCCCAGTCCTGGTCGCTGACGCTGCCGCAGGTCACCTCAAGGCTGCCCAGATCGAACCCGGGCAGGGAGGCCGCCAGGGCCTTCATCTTTTCCGTGAGCTCCTGGCGGACCTCACCGGGGGCGCGCACCGCTTCAAAATAGGCGGTGACCACCACATCCTCCGGCATGGACTCCAGAATATGCTCATCGAGCATGTCCCACATGCCGTCCTTCTTCTCGCTGCGCACCACATCCTGCCGGTCCTGCACCTGGGTTCCCCCGGCTCCGGCCTGCATCAGCACATCGCTCACCAGCTCCGCTCCGGAGGTGGTGGTGTGCACCTTGACTTCGTTCCAATCCATCGGGTCCTCCTTAAAACGAAAAAGAAGCAAGGCGGTACCCGTCTCGCTTCTCCTTCCCGTGGTTATTTTTTCTCAAAAGGGTTTTTGACATTGTCCCGGATATAATCCCTGACCTGGTCGCCAAAGGACTTGCGCTTCTCGTACTCCCGTCCGTTCAGGGAATCCTCAAACTCCCGCAGCATCTGCTTCTGCTTTTCCGTCAGGTGCTTGGGGACCTCCACGTGGACGGTGAAGAACAGGTCTCCCCGTCCGCTGCCCCGCAGCTGCTGGACGCCCTGGTTGCGGATGCGGAAGCTGGTCCCCTCCTGCGTTCCCGCGGGAATCGCGTAGGAGGTGGTTCCCGAAAGGGTCGGCACGTCGATGTTGCCGCCCAGCGCCGCCTGGGAGAAGGAGATGGGCACGTCGCAGTAGAGGTCGAACCGGTCCCGCTTGAAGATGCGGGACGGGCGGACCTTGCTGACGATGTACAGATCTCCCGACGGGCCGCCGTTCTTGCCGGGCTGGCCCTCTCCGGGGATGGTCTTGAAGTTCATGCCGTCATCCACGCCGGCGGGCACATTGATGTTGACCGTCCGCGTGATCCGGGTGAATCCCGTGCCGGCGCACTTTCCGCAGCGCTCCTTGATGCTCTTGCCCCGGCCGCCGCAGGTGGGACAGGTCCGGGTGGTCTGCACCTGGCCGAAGGGGGAATTCATGGTCACCCGCTGCTGGCCCGTGCCGCCGCAGGTGGGACAGGTCACCGGCTGGGTCCCCGCCTTCGCGCCGGAGCCCTTGCAGGCATCGCACACCGCGTTGCGCTGGAACTTGAATTCCTTCTTGCAGCCGAAGGCCGCCTCCTCGAAGGACATCTCCAGATTGTACTGCAGGTCTTCGCCCCGGGTGGGGGCATTCTGGGTGCGGCGGCTGCGTCCCGAGCCAAAGCCGCCAAACATGTCAAAGATGTCCTCAAACCCGAATCCGCCAAAGCCGGCACCGCCGGCTCCGCCGCCCATGGGATCCTCGAACCCGAACTGGTCATAGCGGGCCTTCTTCTGAGGATCCGACAGCACCTCATACGCCTCATTGACTTCCTTGAAGCGCGCCTCGGCCCGCTTGTCATCCGGATGCAGGTCAGGATGGCATTCCTTGGCTGCCTTGCGGTAGGCCTTTTTAATCTCATCCTCCGAAGCCCCCTTGGACACTCCCAGGACCTCGTAGTAATCTCGCTTGTTGTCTGCCACAGCAGTCACCGCCTATTCTTTACGCGCGCAGCCGCCGCCACGAATCCGTGACGGCGGTGCCGCATGTGTCTGTTAGTGGATGTCGTAATCCGCATCCGTTGCGCCGTCTCCGGCTCCGCCCTGCTGGGTGTAATCGGCACCGGCTCCGCCCGCGGGGCCCTGGGCGCCGGCTGCGCCCTGCTGCTGCTGATACACCTTGCCGAAGGCATTATACACCTTCTGGGTGAAGGCTTCCATGGCCGTCTTGATCTGCTCCACGTTGTTGCTCTCGCGGGTCTTCTTGAACTCGGCCAGCTCGCTCTCGATCATGGCCTTGTCCTCGGCGGACAGTTTGTCGCCCAGCTCCCGCAGCTGCTTCTCGGTTTCGAAGATCATGCTGTCGGCGCGGTTGAGGGTCTCGACCTCCTCCTTGCGCTTCTTGTCCTCGGCGGCATACTGCTCGGCCTCCTTGACGCGCTGGTTGATCTCGTCCTCGGAGAGGTTCGTGCTGGAGGTGATGGTCACCTGCTGCTCGTTGCCGGTGCCCAGATCCTTGGCGGACACGTTCACGATGCCGTTGGCGTCGATGTTGAAGGTCACCTC
>OMRS01000293.1 GCA_900313545.1 uncultured Eubacteriales bacterium
GGGAGAGAGGCAGGGCTCGCCTCCGGTGATGGCCACCCCCTCCAGCAGCCCCTGCCGGCTCCTGAGGAAGGAGAGCAGCTGCGCATCGTCCATCAGGGCCGGAACACGGCCCGTGGCCAGGTCGAAGTTGTGACAGAAGGGACAGCGGAAGTCGCACCCGCCCAGAAAGACGGTGCAGGCCACATGCCCGGGATAATCCAGAAGGGTCATTTTCTGAAATCCGTGTATCTGCATGGCGGCTCCTTTCAGCAGGCGGCGAGGATGTGGAGATGGCGCACTTCGGGGTCGGAGATGGATTCGTGGACGGAATAGGCGTGTTTTTCAAGGTCCTGGCAGGCGGCCCGGGTGAGCTGGCGCTCCTGCAGCTCCCGGATGACGTCCTGACAGATGCCCTCGATCACCTCGCCCTTGGAGCGGGCCATCTCGGGTTCGTTGTCGGTGGTCAGCAGGTATTCAAGCAGCTCGGCCAGCAGGGAGAGGCGGCTGAGGCGCCGGAGGGCCCGGAAGCTCCATTTGTAGAAGGGCTGGTAGGCGCCGTTGAGCAGGAAGATCACCTGCATGGTATGGCGGACAAATTCGAAGACGGCCAGCTGTGCGGCGGCGCTTTCCCCGTGGGAGAGACAGCGGGCATAGTTGTACTGCCCGGACTGGGCCATGAGCAGCAGGTGCCCGGACAGCTTCTTGAGGAAGACATCCCGCGGCGGGGAGGAAAGGCGCTGGCGGATGGCGGTGACCAGACCGGGGCCGTCATGGAAGATTTCCCCGTTGGTGGCTTCGGAAAGGGCGGTGTCGGGAAGGGTGAGCCACTGGGTGAGACTCAGGCGGCCATCCGGTGACCCGATCCGGTCGGCGTAGTATTCGTCGATGCGAAGCACCCCGCGGCGGGGGCCGCCCACGGGAGCGACCAGACTGCGGGACAGTCCCTCAAAGGTTCTGGGCAGCGCGGCATAGGCGCGCTCGAGCAGGAAGGCTGTGCGCCGGTCCACCTTGTCCTCCCCGGGAAGGAAGAGACAGAAGCCGGGCTCCATGTCGTGGTCCCGGGAGAGATCGTCATCAAAGCCGTAGCATTCAGAGCCGCTGCCGGTGAGTCCGGCGCAGATGAGGGGCAGCAGCCCGGGAAACTTCTCCCGGAGCATGGGCATGCCAAAGGCGTCAAAATAGGCGCGGGAGAGCTCAAGGCCGTTCATAGATGGCGCGCGCCTCCTCCCTGAATTCCTGCGCGTCGGCAAACCAGCCGTAGTACTCAAGGCTGGGTGCGCACTTCTCGCAGACGAAGGCGTAATACCCGTCATGCGGGATGCCCGGGGTTCGAAGAAGTTCCGCGGCCCGTTCCACCAGGGGGAAGACGGACGGCTCCGCCCCGGGCATGCCGTCCCGCGCTGACAGGGTATCCGCCATGTTGAGGCAGGTGATGGCCTGTTCCAGTTCGCCGCAGGTGACCCGGCGCATCTGCTCCATGGCGTGATCAAATGCGGCGAGGGCCTCGTCATGGCGTGAGAGGGAGGACAGGGCCAGGCCCATGTTGTTGTATAACCCGCCCAGCAGGGAGGGGGTGACGCCCTCCCCCCGGCGGTAGATGGACAGGGCCCGCTCAAAGAGGGACAGGGCACGGTCATGCTCGCCGAAGGAATTGAGCGCTGTCCCCGCATTGACACAGGTGGTGCCGGCACTGAGCGTATCTTCCATGGACAGGCGTGCCAGCAGATCGAGGGCGTCCCGGATGCATGAGAGGGCGGGTTCACGCTGAGAGGTCTTGCGGTAGTGGCCGATGAGTTCATTGAGGACCATAAGCTCGCCGCGGCCGTCCCCGCAGGCGCGTGCCTCCTCCAGCCAGTAGGTGAGAAGACGTTCGGCCCCGGACAGGTCCCGGCGGCTCATGCATTCATCCAGTTTTTCGGCGATGCGCTGCTGGGGAATGGATGGATTCACGGATAAAGCCTCCTATGCTGGGAGAGAATTCGGAATCAGGCGAGGAGACGGCAGATGGCCTCCCCCATTTCTTCGGTGCTGGCGGTGCCGCCCAGGTCGGCAGTAACGCAGACGCCTTCCCGGAGGACCTCAAGACAGGCCTTCGAAATGGCCTGGGAGGCTTCAAGGGCCTCCTGGTCATCCTTTTTGCGGGCGAGCCACTCCAGCATCATGCGGGCGGATTCAATCATGGCAAAGGGATTGGCGATATGCCGCCCGGCTATGTCCGGCGCGGAGCCGTGGGTGGCCTGGGCCATGCAGTAGCGGGGGCCGATGCACAGTCCCGGTGCCATGCCCAGTCCGCCCACAAGCCCGGCGGCCTCATCCGAGAGGATGTCGCCGAACATGTTGGTGGTGACCACCACGTCATACTGGGCGGGATTCATCAGCATCCGCATGGCAAAGGTGTCCACGATGCAGCTTTCCAGCTGAATGTCCGGATACTCCCGGGCCACCTCCCGGCAGGCTTCGGTAAACAGGCCGCAGCCCAGTTTGAAGACGGTGTTTTTGTGGACCATGGTGACTTTACGCAGGCCGTTCCTGCTGCGGGCGAGTTCAAAGGCGGTCCGGGCGGCCATGGAGGAATTGCGCCGGGTGATCACTCTCAGGGACAGGGCCATGTCCGGATCGGGCATGCATTCTCCGCTTCCCATGAACATGTTGCGGTCCGGCTGGAAGCCTTCATTGTTCTCGCGGATGATGACAAGATCCGTGGAGGGATTGATGCAGCGTACTCCGGGATAGGCCCGGGCGGGACGCACATTGCTGACAAGGTCAAACCGCTTTCGCAGGATGGGGTGGGGATTGATGCAGCAGGGATCCTTGGGATAGGCCATGTGGCCGATGGGCCCCAGAATCCAGCCGTCCAGCGATGAAAGGGTGGAAAGAACTTCCGGGAGGAGGGAATGACCGTGCTCGACAAAGGAAGAGTAGCCGATGGGCAGGGGAACCCAGTTCACCCGGGTTCCGGGGGCATGGGCCAGGGCGGTCTTGAGAACTTGGACTGCAACGGGCACGATTTCGTGACCGATGTCATCTCCGTTGAGGATGCCGATGTGAAATTCAGCCATGTTGATCCACCTTTCCTGTATATTTCATTTCAACTCACACGCCTTTTGCGAGGCGCGAGGGGGGAGTACCGGCAGATTGTCGGGGGCATATCATTATCCGCGGGAAACCGTATCCGGGGTCTAATCCTCAAACTTCTCTGCTCCCTGTTTTTGTAGATGAGAGCTCAGCGCTTCAAGCCCTCAGCCATTGACAGCCGAGGGCTTTCTCTGTGATGTTTCGAGGCTGTTGCGGGATATGCACAGCATGGACCGGCTTTTTCCTTGTGTGGTGCAGGGGACATGGATCCTGCAGCTGAGCCGGCCTGTGATCCGTTTCCGCTCGTTATCAAAATGCGGGATATAGGAAAAAGGGCCCTGGGGTTCTCCGGCAGGACGAATCTGGCGGAGGAGTGCGGTTGACAGTTCTGCCCTTACGCGGTATGCGGCAGGATCTCAATTCGGGTATCTGAAAATCAAAGGAGGCTGTCTGCAGTTTCCTGCGCAAAGGGTTTCTTCTAAACCTGAAACAGCCATCTGCAGCAAGGAGAATCCGGATTGCCTGGAACGCTCAGCCCGGTCTTTTCGCAAAAAGCAGACCGGCTCATGGTAGCCACCCGTGCTGCATCCTTCACGGAGATCAAGCCCTCATGAACCAGAAGGGTAAGTGTTTCCAAAGTGCCTTCAGCGAAACCTTCAGCGAAACCTTCAGCGAAGCCTTCAGCGAAGCCTTCAGCTATGGCTTGAGCTTTGGCTTTAGCTATGCCTTGAGCGAAGCCTTCAGCGATGCCTTCGGCTCTACACTGGGCCGGATTCTCATTAATCACTCTTGTCAGCCATTCAGACATCTTCCGGACCTCCTTAATTTCAAGCGCTTCTGTGATTCTTTTGCCCGGTCTTCCCATCTTTGATGAACTGAACCCGCAAAATACAGGCCTGTATCTGCTTTTTTAACAAACGAACTGGTTTGGGTTCCGCGAAACAGATTGCATGCCATGGAACCACCTTCTCTATCTGCAAATTACTGCAAATGGGGATGATGTGTCAATACTGTAAATTCCGAAGGCTTGCAGAACCATCCCCGAGGATAAAACGTGTATAAACCGGGTGCATCAAGGACCGGAGGACGCTGCGTGATTCGGAACAAACGATAGGTGCAGGGAGGCGGGAATGAAGGAAATACCGTGAATCCGTGAGGCAGTCCGGATGGATACGGGGAGGAAACCGGAAAAAAGGACGCCCTCCGATAGCGGAGAGCGTCCCGGGGATTGAGGCGGAAGAAAATCAGTAGTTTTCCGCGTTGACTTCAAAATAACTCTGGGGATGGGCGCACACGGGGCAGA
>OMRS01000294.1 GCA_900313545.1 uncultured Eubacteriales bacterium
CGCCCTGGGCGGCATCGACCTGTTCATGGGCGGCATCGGCGTGGACGGCCACCTGGCCTTCAACGAGCCCTTCACCAGCCTGACCAGCCGGACCGGCGTGCGCGCCCTGACCACCGAGACCCGCCTTGTCAACAGCCGCTTCTTCGGCAATGACCCGGAAAAGGTTCCCGCCTCCGCCCTGTCCGTGGGCATCGGCACGGTGATGGATTCCCGGGAGGTGCTCATCCTCATCAACGGCCACAACAAGGCCCGGGCCCTGGCCGCCAGCGTGGAGGGCGCCGTGAGCCAGAAGTGGACCTGCTCCGCCCTGCAGATGCATCCCGCCGCCCTCATCGTCTGCGACGAGGCCGCCTGCGGAGAGCTCACGGTGGACAGCTACAAGTACTTCCTCGACGTGGAAAAGTCCCAAAGGCTGTAACATCCCGCCTCCCGGCACACCGCCGGGAGGTTTTTCCGTTTCCCCCTCCCCCCGGGGGCGGGAGGCGCCCCGCCGTTTTTTTGCCTTGCGTTTTGTGTTTCCTTCTTATTTTATTGACGGTTTGTCTTTCCACGTCTATAATGGACAAACCGTTCCGGATGCGCCGGAACCAATATCAACCAATCGGAGGGCCCCCATGAACTCTAAATTTCTCTCATATCTGGTCAAGAGGCTGCTCATGGCCCTGCTGACGATCTTCCTGGTCATTGCCATCACCTTCTTCGTCATGCATGCGATCCCCGCCAGCCCCTTCAGTTCCGAAAAGGCCAAGTCAGACGCGGTCATCGCCGCTCTTGAAGCCAAATACGGCTTTGACAAGCCGGTTCCCATCCAGTTCCTCAACTACCTGTGGAACATCCTCCACGGCGATTTCGGCCTGTCCACCGGCTGGGTGGGCAACACGGTCCTCGACCTGATCCTGGGCGGCTTCTCCTACTCAGCCCGCATCGGCTTTACCGCCGGCTTCATCGCGATTGTCCTGGGGGTGGTCCTCGGGTCCCTCGCCGCGCTTCAGAGGGGGAAATTCCTGGACAAGCTGATACAGGTGATCACCACGGCGCTGGTGTCCATGCCCTCCTTTGTCATGGCCACGCTGCTGCTGCTCATCGTCTCCCTGCAGATGGGCCTGCTGCCCTCCATCGGCAACCAGCCCGGCGGACTGATTCTGCCCATCATCTCCCTGAGCCTGTACCCCATGTCCTACGTCACCAAGCTGCAGCGCTCCTCCATGCTGGATGTCCTCGGGCAGGACTACATCCGCACCGCCCGGGCCAAGGGCGTGTCCCAGTTCAGCCTGATCTTCAAGCATGCCCTCAAGAACACGCTGACCCCGGTGATCACCTACGCCGGTCCCATGATGGCCTACATCCTCACCGGATCCATGGTGGTTGAGAACATCTTCTCCGTCCCGGGACTCGGCCGCCTGTTCACCAACAGCATGCTGCGCACCGACTACATGATGATCATGGGTGTGACCATCTTCCTGGCCACCATGATCATCCTCATGAACTTCCTGAGCGACATTCTCTACAAGGTGGTCGATCCCCGGATCGACCTGACCTGATGACGGACAGCAAGGAGCCACTATGTCAGACAATCAGAAAAACTTCAAGAATCCCCTGAGCCTGCAGATCGACCCGAAGCTCTTTGAGCCCGCCTCGGATGAGGAAAAGGCCCAGCAGGTCACCATGCGGGAATCGGTGTCCTTCATGAAGGATGCCATGCGCCGTCTGCGCCGCAACAACATCGCCATGATCTCCCTGTTCGTCATCATCCTCGTCGCCCTGATCGCCTTTGTGGTCCCCGCCTTCTATCCCTACACCTACACCAAGCAGGATGTCACCGCCCAGAACCTGGCGCCCTTCCAGTACAGCGCCAGGGAGCAGGCCAGGATCGCCAAGGGCCAGAGCGTCTTCCCCCACATCATGGGCACGGATGCCCTCGGCCGGGATTACGCCATCCGCGTCATCTACGGCACCCGCATCTCCCTGCTGGTGGGCATCTTCTCCGCCCTCATCGTCATCGTCATCGGCATCATCTACGGCTCCATCTCCGGCTATTTCGGCGGGAAGGTGGACATGATCATGATGCGGATTGTGGACATCATCTATTCCCTGCCGGACGTGCTCATCGTGATTCTGCTCTCCGTGGCCATCAAGGACTGGGTCTCCACCTCCAAGAGCCCCCTCATCGCCCGTCTTGGCGCCGGCATGGTGTCCATCTTCATCGTCTTCGGCCTGCTGTACTGGGTCTCCATGGCCCGCCAGGTCCGCGGCCAGATCCTCTCCATCAAGCAGCAGGAGTACGTGCTGGCCTCCCACGCCATCGGCGCCTCCCCCTCCCGCATCATCCGCAAGCACATGATCCCCAACTGCGTGTCCGTGATCATCATCATCGCCGCCATGCAGATTCCCAGCGCCATTTTTACAGAGAGCTTCCTGAGCTTCCTGGGCCTGGGCGTCTCCATCCCCATGCCCTCCCTGGGCTCCCTGGCCTCCGATGCCCGCACCGGACTGCGCTCCTATCCCTATCAGCTGATTTTCCCCGCCCTGTCCATTTTCCTGATCGTGCTGTCCTTCAACCTCCTGGGGAACGGTCTGCGCGACGCCTTTGACCCCAAACTCCGTTCTTAAGGAGGAACACCTATGAGTATGCTCGAAGTCAGGGACCTTCACACCTCGTTCTTTACCCCTTCGGGGGAAGTCCGGGCGGTGAACGGTCTGTCCTTTTCCCTTGAAAAAGGCAAAGTTCTGGGAATCGTGGGCGAGAGCGGCTCCGGCAAGTCCGTGAGCGCCTACTCCATCCTGCAGATCCTCTCCAACCCCGGCCGCATCGTCTCCGGGTCCATCAAGTTCCGGGGGGAGGAGCTGGTCGGCAAGAGCGACGATGAGATGCGCGCCATCCGGGGCACCAAGATCAGCATCATCTTCCAGGACCCCATGACGTCCCTGAACCCGACGTTCACCATCGGCAACCAGCTGCGGGAGGCCATCCTGCTACACACCGACCGGAACCGGGAACAGGCTCAGGCGCGGGCGATTGAGATGCTAAGCCTGGTCGGCATCTCCGAGCCGGAGAAGCGGGTCCACCAGTACGCCTACGAGCTGTCC
>OMRS01000090.1 GCA_900313545.1 uncultured Eubacteriales bacterium
CTCAATCTCTCCCTTGAAGATTTCAAGGGAGCCATCCTCCGTCAGATGCAGGACGGAAAAGTGGTCTGGTTCGGTGCGGACGTGGGACACTATCACGACCGTCCCCAGGGACTGTGGGATGACCGGCTCTTTGATTATTCCCTGCTGTCCGGACTGGATCTGGAAATGGACAAACGGGATGCCCTCGATTATCGGCTTTCCGCCATGGACCATGCCATGGTTCTCACCGGCGTCCATCTGGAGGATGGGAAGCCCGTCCGCTGGCGCATTGAAAACAGCTGGGGTGACGACCGGGGGGACAAGGGCTACTATGTCTGCTCCGACAGCTGGTTTAATCAGTATGTCTTCCAGGCGGCGGTGGAAAAGTCCTACCTGGGCGATCTTGCCGCTCTGGCGTCCCTGGAGCCCATCGTGCTGGATCCATGGGATCCCATGGGCACTCTTGCCAGATGATCTCCCGGCGCAGCTTTCGGCTGCGCCTTTTTCTTTTGCAGGTTCCACATGACCTGCGCAAAGCAGGGAGAGCCTGCCGTCTCCTGAAACCGGGTCAGGCCCACCCTTCTCTGACCCCTTCATGCCAGGGAACCCGGTCCGTACCCGGCCCCGGCTTTCTTTCCCCATGATTCTCTGTGCGGTCCATTCCGGACTTGATTTTCCCCTGCCGTCAGTCTATATTGTCAGAAAACAGTTTTGCCCCGGACACTTCATATTCTCTCTCCCTCTCTCCCCCTTTCCCAATCTTTAATCTTTTCAAAGGAGGAAGGCGCTCCCTGCCCACACGCGCAGCAATGACAGCGCCCTGAAATCATGAAAAAAACCATTCTTTGTCTCTTTCTTGTTCTGCTGTCCCTGACCTCTCTGGCGTCTGCGCAGGACAAACCCGCCACCCTGATGCTTTATCTGTGCGGATCCGACCTTTCCGCCTCCGCCATTTCCAACGTGGATCAGCTTCTCAGTCTTCAGGACACCAGCAACGTGAACATCTGCGTGCTCTACGGCGGAAGCAAGGAGTGGCAGGATTCCCGCTTTACGGATGGAGAAACCGGCCTGATCTTCATTGCGGACGGAGAAATCATCTCCCACGACTCCTGGGGGCGCAAAAACATGGGCGATCCTCAGACCCTTGAGGAGTTTATCGTCACCTGCATGAGGAACTACTCCTCCGAGCGGAACATGCTGGTACTGTGGGACCACGGAGCAGGCAGTCTCGGCGTCTGCTTTGACGAGGTCTTTGAAGATGACTGGCTGACCCTGGCAGGAATCCAGAAAGCCCTCTCAGGAGCCGATACCGCCCTGGGCGGCCTGCACCTGGACATGATCGGCTGTGATGCCTGCCTCATGGCCACCTATGAGCTGGCCGTCCTGGCCTCCCGATATGCAAACTACTATGTCGGCAGCCAGGAGCTGGAACCCTCTTCCGGCTGGAATTATGACGGCTTTCTCTCCGTGCTCAACGCCGCGCCGTGGATGGACTCCCCCTCCCTGTACCAGATCCTCCAGGAGGATTATTTTACCCAGAATCTGGACCAGGACCCGGATGCCTACCTGACACTCAGCATCGTGGACTGCAGCCGGATTCCGGAACTGAGCCGGTCCATGGAGGCACTCACCGCTTCCGTCAATTCCAAGGTCAATGACAGCGCTGTTCTGAGCGCCTTTTCAAGGGACCGCAGCCGGATGTATGAGTTTGGCGAATTCAGGGACAATGCCTGGGATATGGTGGACATGAGCGAAGTGATCCGGTCCTTCGCCCGCTATGATGAAGACACCGCCAACAAGGCCTCTGCCGCTCTGGATGCCTGCGTGCTCTCCACCATGAAAAGCGACAATCTGGGAAAGTGTTCCGGCCTGTCGGTACTCATTCCGCGCAAGACAGCCGACAATTTCACCAACCTTGTGGAAGGCTATGCGATGAACCTGCTGCCCAGTCAGGAAACCTTCGCCAAATCCTATGCGAATTTCCAGAATTCCGGCAGTTACTCCTTCGCCTGGGAAGAGGCGACCAGCGTCACCATAGACAACAAGCGCCAGGAGGAAACACAGACTACCCCTGCCCCCAGCGACGCCCCCGCTTCTGCATCCTCCGACACCTCGCTCTTCGGCTTCCAGACCACCCTCTCCAAGGAGGATATCGAGAACCTGGCCTATGCGGAGGGTTCCCTGATGATGGACCTGAGCGATCCGGATATGGAATACTATCTGGATCTGGGCTACATGCCGGATACCACCATCGACTGGGAGAACCGCACCGTGATCAGCTGCTTCGATGGCACATGGCCGTATATCGGAGAATTTGTCGCTCCTATCTATACCCAGAGCGAAACGGAAAAGGTGACTCGTTCCCTGATTCCCGCCACGGTCAACGGCATCGAAACCTACATTCTGGTCAGCTTTGAGGGGGATAAGGAACACGGGCGGATTATCGGATACAATTCCGGTACAGACGAGGGAAATAAGTTTCCCTCCCGTGAAACCCATCAGCTGAAAGAGGGCGATGTGATTACGCTTCAGTACAGCATCTACTACGGCGCCAGTACCGCAGAAGAGCTGCAGACAGATACCTACGAAACTGAACCCTTCCCCTGGGAAAAGGGAATGACGGTGGATTACAAATCCCTTCGTGACGTGGAAAAGACCAAATTTCTGTTCAGCTTCATTCTCAATGATGTCTATGGCGGATTTACCGTTACAGATCCCATCCCGCTCTCCATCTGACTTTCAAGGAGGTTTGCCCATGAACACCCTGCATGACTATCTGGCCTGGCGTGGCGATCTGTCCTTCCGCCAGGCGCCTTTCGGAGAAATTGACGCATTTCTGTTGTCCCAACTGTCCTATATCAACTGGGACATGGTTCTCTCCCCGCGGGATACCGGTCTGCTGTCAGATGTGGCCTCGCAGCTGGTCAATTACCAGTTTGCCACCTGCTTTACCGCTCCGAATGACAAGAAACTGCTGCCTGTTCTGTCCGCCACCCGCCGCTTTGGACAGGTTCGAATGACCCGCGTCGAATCCGTACTGGACCGCGAAGCTGGAGAGCAGTTTTTTGCCGTGTCCTTTCTGCTGGATGACGGAACAGTCTTCGCCTCCTTCCGGGGCACGGACGGTACTCTGGTCGGCTGGCGTGAAGACTTCTGCCTGAGCCTTTCTGATGCCGTACCTGCCCAGGAACACGCCCGGGAGTACCTGCAGAGCCTGCTTCCCCTCTCTCCCCTGGGTCTGAGGGCCGGAGGCCACTCAAAGGGAGGCAATCTCGCCCTGTACGCGGCCTCCGCCTGTTCGGGTGATCTGCAGGCAAAAATACTTGGCATCTACCCCTTCGATGCCCCGGGACAAAATGATCGAACCATCGTCTCCCCCGGTTATGCCGCCATTGAGGACCGGATTCACGCCTACGTCCCTGCCTCCTCCATCATCGGACTGCTGATGAATCCTCCCCTCCACTACACCATCGTCCGCTCCACCCACATCTCCATCATGCAGCACGATCCCTACACCTGGGTTCTCGACGGACCTCGTTTTGAGACTGTCCCCACCCTCAACCGCGATGCGGTCTATGTGGACACCGTCCTTCACAAATGGCTCTTATCCGTAGACCAGGATGAAAGAGCGTCTCTCATCAAGACCCTCTTTGATGTCCTGGAGTCCACCAATGCCAGCCGCTTCGGAGATGAATTCTGGTCAAACCTGCTGAAAAACCCCGCCGCCTTCCTTTCCGCCATTTTCTCCACAGACCGGGAGCAGGTATCCCAGGCAGCCAAAGTCTTGAAGTCCCTTGTCTCAGCGATCATGTCCACTCCCTTCCCGGATTCTCCTCCTCCATCGGGAAAGCCGGCACTTGCATAAATCCTCCGCTTTGGGACCGCCCGACCGCTTTTATGTCCTCCTTATCGCGAAATATTTCTTGTCAAATCAGCAAGAGCTTTGCATAATAAGAAAGATGTCATATTTGTTCAGGTCGGTTTTCGGCCCAGTTTTCCAGGATCGAGGTAATGTCCATGAAAAGAGAAGCCAATGCCAGTGATACCTCCAGGTCCGTTGACAGGTTTCTCAAAAATCTGTCCGTCCGGAAGCATCTTCCGAATTCCCTGTTTTTCGTTCTGTTGCTTTTGTACGTTCTCTCCTCCATCGCCGTCATGAAGATCGCACAACCGCCCAGTCCGGGCAGTCCGCCGAAGACCTTCACCCTTTTCGGGATGGAAACACCGCTTCAAACCCTGACAGGGGGCATTTCCTCAGTAGCCAACATGTGCATCCTGCTGCTGACGTTTTTTTACGGCAAGCTTGGATTCATTACCGCCCTGGTCATTCTGCTCGCCCAGTTTCCTCTCCTGACCATCCGGATGTTCCGCGCCCATAACCTGAGCAATCTCCCCGGTCTGTTCATCAACGTCATGACCCTTCTCGCCATCTGCATCATCTATGCCAACAATGCCCGTGAGGAAAAATACCAGCGGCGTATCCGTGATCAGGCGGTCACCGATCCCCTCACCGGTCTGCCCAACCGCTTCGCATGTTCAGAGATGATGAACCATCTGATCCAGAGGAATGAAAAGTTCGTACTGGCCGCCCTCAATCTCAACAACTTCAAAAGCATCAACAACACCATGGGGCACAGTACCGGCAATGACGTTCTCATCGAACTGGCCACCCGTCTTCTGAAAGCCGTAGAAAGCGCCGGATCCGGGACAAAGGATTTCATCTGCACCCAGAACGGGGATGAGTTTTCCCTGATTCTCCGCGGCTATCCTTCCCTCAAGGAAGCGCATGCCTCCCTTGAATACTATGAATCCGTTCTTGAGGAGCGGCTGACTCTGGACGAATGTGATTATTTCCTTTCCGCAAGTATCGGCTATGCGGAATTCCCTGCCGACGCCACAGACAGCGAGGATCTTCTGACTTATGCATCCGCAGCCATGTACCACTGCAAGCGTACAGGAAGGATCACCCATTTCGATCAGAAGCTTCTCAGCACCGAACATACCCTGGAGATAGAGCGTAAAATTCATTCCGCACTTCAGGACGACCGCATTTTCTTCCACCTGCAGCCGCAGTACGATATGAACCACCATCTCATCGGGTTTGAAGCGCTGGCCCGCATGCGGGATACGGACGGAACCATCATCAGCCCAGGGGAATTCATCCCTGTGGCTGAACAGGTCGGCCTCATCGGCAAGGTGGACAGTGCCGTCTTCCGAAAATCCGCAGCCTTCTTTGGCGACCTGATCCGTCGTACCCGTGCCGAACTCACCCTCAGCGTCAATGTCTCCGTCAAGCATCTGATGAGAAACGATTTTCTGGATGAGGTCCGTGAGATTCTGGCCACCTGCGGCATCACAGCCCAACAGCTGGAGATCGAAATCACGGAATCCGTCATGATCGATTCCGTTGAAAAAGCGCTCCAGTGCATCAATGAACTGAAAAAGATGGGTATCCGCATCGCCATCGATGACTTCGGAACCGGCTACTCTGCGCTGAGCTACCTGAACCGTTTTCCCGCAGACATTCTCAAGGTGGATAAATCCTTCATCGACGAGATGAATACCAGCGAGTCCTCCAAACAGTATGTGGCCGCAATCATCACCATGGGGCACGTCATGAACTTTGGCGTCATCTCAGAAGGTGTTGAAAAGCCCGAGCAGCTGGAAACCCTGCGTGAAATAGGCTGCGACTATATCCAGGGCTTTATCTGGGGACGTCCTCTTTCCATGGAAGATGCAGGAAAACTGGTAGAGGAAGCTGTACAGCAGAAGAAATGCGCCTTGATTTCCTGATCCATTTCCGTAGGGATTTCCAAAGATCATCACAGCCTCCGGACAGAAGAAACGCCTTCTGAACCGGAGGCTGTTTGATATTGGCTGTTCTGTGTTCCCGGACGCCTTTCAGAATTCCATTCGTCGGTACCGGTTTCCACCAAGGGGCCTCATCTCCAACCGGTCTCCGGAGAATGAACATATCTCCTGTGCCATATTTCTCACTGACGGGCAAAAAACAGGAAACGGAATCCGCCCTGTATGACCGGCGGGTTCACGCTGCGGGAATCCTGTCTTCTGGTCCGCTAAGCTCCGGCAAAGTCCTGAGACGAAAAGAACTGCCGGAGGGCAGTTCTTTGGTTGATGTTGACTTATTGCTCCATTTTTGCAACCGCCGATTTGGAAAACACAGGCACATAAAAGTCGGAGAAGTAGGACTCCGTTACCACGGTTCCCTCCGGCTGATCTCCCGCATGAAGAAGCTTGATGAGCTTCTTTCCAAAGTGACTGAAGTACTCTTTCATTGATTCCTGTTCATTGTCCGGGGTGAGGGTCTTGAGGCTTTCCCTGCTCTTTTCCAGTTCTTCGTCCGTCATCGTGCTGGCTTTTGTGGCACTCCTGTTGCCGCGGGTCCAGAATACCACATCCACTGCGCCGCTGGCCAATGCAGCAGCTCTGCCCAGGCTGTCAACTACCACGACCTGAATATTCCTGCCGATGCGTTTGCCGATTTCTGCAAGCACCGCCGTATTAAATCCTGCCGCTTTCCCTCCTGCATCCACATAGTCGATGGGAGGCAGGCAACCGGTGACCGCCACGGTAAGTACAGGGGCGCCTTCGATCTTCTCCATCTGAACAGGAACAATCTCTCCACCTGAAATGACATTCTCAATCTGTTCCTTCACCAGACGGTCCAGCGTTCCATCTTCTTTCATGGCTGCAATCGCTTCGTTGAATTCATCTCGCAGCTGCTCATGGTCCTGCATCATCAGAAAGGACAGATCGCCCCGGATGGGACCGCTCATCACGCGTTCCACAAACTGGGTTCTTTCCTTTTCCGTATCAAATTCGATTCCCATCACAAAGTCGTCGTTATTGGCGCAGATGTACCTGCCCACACTCTGAAGTACATCCATCAACCTGATGTCTCCCGTATGGCTGGCCATCATCATGCTGTCCAGAGAATCATAATAGCGGATTTTCCGTTGATTATTCCCTTCAAACATCGGCTTCAACTGGCTCTGGACACTGGCGTAACCCTCCCGGGCAAGCACGCGTGTGACCACACTTCTTGCTTCGATCATCTCCGTATAATCCGCTTCCGTAGCATTCAGCATGGTCAGGACACCAATCCTGACTGATGGGACGTTTTCCGCTGCTGCAACGGTCATCGCTGCAGCGACCAGCAGCAGGACAAGAATCATGGATCCTAATCTTTTCATCGGTTCTTCCTCCTCATTTTCAGCCTTCATCATGATTGTGACACGCGTTGCTTCAAAAGTATACCAAATTTCAGTTTTCTTTCAAGTCTGCCTTTCCCGTCTTTCTGTCAGACTGAATTCAGTTTTTCCACGGCGGAAAAAAAGTCTCACAGCTCACCCTGCTTTACACCCAAACCGTTGCATCCCATGAAGGAGAGAGAAATGACCTGTTCATCCTGAGCATCATGCGCTGCAGGTGTAAAGGCGACGATAAATGAGCCTGAATCCGGCAATTATTTGCAGATAAATGATTCTGCCGAGAGAATGGATGACTGGTCGTGAACACCTCAGATATTCAGGCACAAGACATCTCTGCCTGTGCCGCCTGGAAGAAAATAACGTCTTCTGCTCGGAAAAGATTGTAATGTATCATAAGGATACGATTCCATTCCATTTGGTGTTATGTGCGATAACTGCTTCCCTCCCGGACTCAAATAATGTGTGAGTTCATACTAAAATAATGTGTCACCTGACAACAGGTCACCGCAAAGGCTCCCCAGGCATCACCTTCTCAGTTGAAGGAACAATTGCCGTGTTACGGCATCCTCCATTCCCGGGGCAAATTGATAGCTGCCAGATCAGGTGTCCCGGAGTAAGCTCCGCAGCAGATCATTATCCTCTGCATCTCCTCCACGGACTGACACACATTTTCCTGATATGTCAGCGAACAATGTCTCATCGTCTTCTGAATATCAGCGTAGACAATGTCCCCAGGCATCCTTTTCAGCAATTTCGCTGACATCAAGTCCGTATCTGGCAGCCAGCTGTATCGTGGATGATTTTGTCAAGAAGACACGCTGATGACACAATTCAAAGATATCCTGTTGAAGACTGCTTCAACGAATCGCGTACTTTGGTGTGATTCCACTTCTCGAAGGATACCCTCTTCATTCGGCCATCATATCCTCATGCCAGGCACGCAGCGGGCTTTCACCACCTGGCGACCGCTCATGGCATGCGCATATGAAAAAAAGGGTTGCCTGCCGGCAACCCTGCTTGGGATAGACCTGATCGTGATTATTTCGTAAGCTCTGCAGCCACTGCAGCAGTAATGACCGGAATAGTGAGATCGGAATAATAGGCTTCCGTCACCAGGGTTCCTTCCGGTCTGTCCCCTGTTGCCAGCGTGCTTGCCACTTCTGCGGGGTCCTTCATCCCTTCTCTCTCCTCTGCCGGAATTGCAGAACTGAATTCTTCCGCATCCTTTTTCTGCTCATCTGCAGAAAGCGAGATCACTTTCTGTGCGCTGTTGTTGCCACGGGTCCAGAAGACCGCATCCACAGCCCCGCTGGCCAGAGCCGCTGCGCGGCCCATGCTGTCAACCACGACGGTATTGATATTCTTGCCGATGCGTTTGCTGATTTCAGCAAGAACCGCGGTATTAAAGCCTGCAGGTCTCCCCTGAGCATCCACATAATCCATGGGCGGCAGACATCCGGTCACCGCCACGGTAATCGTCGGTGCTCCATCGATCTTTTCCATCTTAATGGGAGCAATATCTCCACCCGCAATCAGGTCCTTGATCTGTTCCTTCACCAGACGATCCAGCGTACCATCCTCTTTCATGGCGGAAATGGCAGCATTGAATTCTGCGCACAGTTCCGCATGGTCTTCCATCATCATGAAAGACAGGTCGTTACGGTGGATCCCGGACATCACTCTCTCAACGAACGGAGTCCTTTCCTTTTCGAAATCATACTCAAGGGTCAGAAGATATCCATCATTGTTAGCGCAAATGTATTCTGCCACACACTGTAATGTATCAATGACATTGATCTCCCCGGCAGCGCTGGCCATCATCATGGCATCCAGTGAATCATAATACGTCACCTTCGGATTCCCAAGCTTCGGGCCAATCTCTTTGTACAGGGAATTCTTCAAATACCCTTCCCGGCCCAGCACCTTTCCGGTCACTTTTCTGACGTTGAGCAGGTCTTCATAATCCTCTTCCGTGGCATTGAGCAGGGACAGAACGCCGACTCGCTGCTCGATTTTGTCGTCTGCCACTGCTCCAAAGACCAGTCCCATGGCCAGCAGCATGACCAACACCAGGCAAATCCTTTTTTTCATGGTTTCAACCTCCTAAACTCCTTAGTTTTTGATTTGTACCCGTCAATAGCCTTTAGCTATTATATCATATTTATCCTTCTTTTCAAGGCCCAATTTAACCTATCATTTTCCTGTTGCGGAGGATGCCGGGGATACGCAGGTTCACTCAGGAAAATGCTCCTCCCCGGTCAAGACATCCGTACGTTTGCCGCCAAAGAAGGGTACGGGAGCAGAAGAAACCCGCGACTCCAACAAACCTTCCACGGGATGCTGCCACAAGCCTCCGTTCCCATACTCCGCCCGGCTCCTTCCCTGTCCCATGTCAGGTCCCATGTTCCGGCACAGAGACTCCAAGGTGAACTGTGACATCATCCGCAGCCTTGAGGGAATGTGCATTCTCCTGATCAAAAACAACCAGGATCATCTCAGATCTTCTTGTAAATGGTCAGGATGTTTTGTCCCTCTGTACGAAGATAGGTCATTTTGTCCATGGTCTTTTTCACCAGAAAAATACCGAGCCCGCCAATCTGCCGCTCTTCCGCAGACAGGCTCACGTCAGGATCATCTTTTTCCAAAGGGTTGAATTCCATCCCCGTATCGATAAATGAAATGCGAACTGTGCGGGTTGCTTCATCAAACTCGAACCTGATCGTCGCCTCTCCGGTCCCGGGTTCGTAGGCGTAACTGGATATATTGGTAAATATCTCATCAACGGCCACGTCAATCTGAGTCTGCTGACGGATTCCGCATTCCAGGGCTTCCAGTTCCGCATCCACAAACATCGTGGCTTCGGGGATGTTCTGAATCTTGGCCTCAAGCGTGATTTCCTTCATGCTCATCTTTCCGTTTCCTTTCCGAAGTATGTGATACCCAGCATGGTGATGTCATCAAACTGATCCGCATTGCCCACAAATTCCCGGATATCCTGGCGGACGCCCGGCAGCAGATCCATCATCTTTTCATTCTTCATGCTGTTAAGAGCCGCAACCAGCCGTTCAGAACCATACTGCTCCACTTTTTCATCGATGGCTTCAGGAATTCCGTCCGTATATACAAACAGACGATCTCCCGGCTGCAGCTGCAGTTCATATTCCTTGAAGGAGATTCCCTCCATGACCGCCAGCGGCATACCATGTTTATCCTTGAGCAGTTCAAAGTCGCCGCCGTTCCTCATGAGAACCGGATACTCGTGTCCGGCATTTGCGCATTCCATTCTGCCGGTCTGCAGATCCAGGATACCCAACCATGCCGTAATGAACATTTCTGCATCATTTCCTTCGCACAGCGCAGAATTAGCCTTGCGAAGCACCTCTGCGGGTGTCGCGCCGGTTTCCGCCATGGAACGAATGGCCGTCTTGCCTCTCATCATGAACAGCGCCGCAGGAATCCCTTTTCCGGAAACATCCGCAATCACCAGTGCCAGTTTGTTGGAATCCGTAAAGAAGAAGTCATAAAAGTCTCCACCGACTTCCTTGGCCGGATCCATGCTGGCAAACAGCTCAAAGTCATTTCTGGGGAATTCAAAGTTTTTGGGGAGCACGGATGCCTGAATCGTCTTTGCCAGTATCAGTTCCTCTTCAATGCGTTTCTCTGCCTGATGGATATAGCCCTTGAGGACGGTCACCGTCTGGTTGATATCATTCGAAAGAGATGTAAACTCTGTGGAATTGCGTACAGATACTTCCTCGTTCAGGTTGCCGTGCGTAATGCGATTCAGGGATTCATTGACCAGCTCCAGGTTGCGCACCACGATCTGCTGTACCAGCAGGGATGTCAGCACATAGATCACTGCAAAGAGCAAAATGTCCGCAAACATCGTTTCATAGGCCTGGGTATCCCGGCTGGCGTACAGTTCTGCCAGAGGCAGTGTAACCAGGACAGTACAGTCTTCGTCCAACCGTTCCTTGCGGCAGATCGCAGGATCTCCAAAAAGATTCGCCTGATAGTAGTTGCCGCTGAGATAGTTGGAGGTCTCCTTCAGCACCGATGATTCAAGAACGGTTCCCTGATGAGTTCCGTTGGTCACATACCCATTGGTATTAATAATATCAAATGTTCCTGTATTGCCCACGTGGAAATTGGACAGGGCAGCATCCAGTCCGGCCATGTTCACTGCGTTGGCCATGGTACTGGCGGAAGCCAGCAGCTGCACCATGCCGTCCTTGCATCGTGCAGCGGACGCAATCAGGGCATCCGAGGGGTTAATAACCAGAGAATAGTTGTCACCCCGCAGGACCTTCTCCAACAGTTCATCATACAGGGGAGCTCTGCCAACCATCACTTCCCTCTTGCCCTTCTCATTCACTACCAGCACCGAGACCAGATTATAGATGCTTCTCATTTTTTCAAGGGATTCGTTGTCGATATGGCTGACTCCTCCGGCATTGTCCACCATGGAGGCAATCACCCTTGCCTGCTGGCGTGCATTCTCCTCCATCATCTGGCTCATGCTGCCGCGGGTGATCTTGATTTTATTGTAGGTATCCTGGATATCATCCGTAACTCCCTGGATGATGTCGTATCCGTCCTGAACAGAGCGTTGAGCCTGAATCAAATATGAAAACACAAAGGTGAAGGCCAGAATCACAGCTGTAACCGCAAACAACCAGAGCTGAAACTTATGGGAAATGGGGATATCTTCCTTGTCGGCCCTCTTGAGGAACCCTTTCCACTCTTTTGCTCTGATTTTGAGCAGAAGTGAACTGATTCCAAGTCCCAGTCCCGTAAATATGATCATCGGGAAGGCACAGATCTGAACCACATAGAAGGCCATCTCCATGTCATCCCTGTGAGTGATGAGTACCACATACATGTGGAAAACTTCCATCACTGCACCCATGAAGAACGCATAGATGACGGAGGGCTTCTTCTTTCTGAAGATCACTTCATGCAAAAATGCTGCCAGGAAACCTGCTAGACATGTGGAAACACTGCAGGCAATTCGTGTATAACTGCCCACATTAAAGTACGTGCCTGCAATATAGCGTTCAATTCCACCAATCAGACCGGCAATAATACCTGCAACAGGATGAAAAAACATGCCGGCAGCCAAAGGCCCGATATCCCGTACATTGAGCATCATATGCACATAGTTTACTCCAAAGTGCGTGGACAGGACACAGCAGATTCCGTAGATGATGCCAATGGCAGCAATCTGCTGACCCATCAGCTTTCTATCCCGTGTTTTTACCCAGATGAGCATGGTCACCAGAATATAGATTGCCGTCACTCCCGACATTTGCAGGATCATTGTCAACATAGTCTGTTTTCACTCCATTATCTTTTCAAATCAGCAGGATCTTTCCTGCAGAAATCGTTCCGGGAACGGCAGAAGTATACCGCTCCGCCAGTGCTCATGTCCATCCTATTTCTTCGAAGAAGGTGCATCGCCCATCCCCTTGTAGCACAGACACAGCATGGTGGTATCATCAAACTGGGGAACATCACCGATGAATTCATCAATACTCTCAAGAACATGGGAGATATGCTGAACCGGATCACAGCCATTTGTTTCAGCCAGAGTTGCAACAAGCCTGGCTTCCCCGAACATCTCCCTGTCATGCCGGACGGCTTCCGTAACCCCGTCGGTATACTGGAAAATCAGATCTCCCGGCTGAAGCTGAACCGTCGCATCCGTATACTGTATCCGCTGTGACATGGCTTCCAGTTCCTCGGGGGAGAGAATTCCAAGTGCCACGCAGTGACTTGTCTTGGGAACAATTTCCCATTTGCCCGCATGGCAGAGCGCCATCCGCTCGTGTCCCGCATCTGAGTATACCAGTTTGCCGGTAGAGAGTTGCAGGATTCCCAGCCACACCGTCACAAACATGTTCCTCTTATTGTTCTCCATCAGTCTGGCATTGGTTCGCTTCAGCACTTCAGAAGGCATTCGCTTTGAATGGGAATTGGTTTTGAGAATGATCTTCGCAATCATCATAAACAGGGCAGCCGGGATGCCTTTCCCGGAAACATCCGCAACCACCATGGCCAGATGGTCATCATCCACCATAAAGAAGTCATAGAAATCCCCTCCGACTTCTTTTGCCGGATGCATGATGGCGTAAAGATCAAACTCATGCCGTTTGGGAAATGCGGGAAAAATCTTGGGCAGCATGCTCGACTGGATTTCAGCGGCCATGTTCAGTTCCGCTCTGATGCGTTCCTTTTCTGCGGTGCTTTTCGCCAGGTTTTCCTCATAGTGCTCCAGACTGGTTTCCATATCCGCCATCACGAGACTGAGGTTTTCCAGCTCATCTCCTGTGTGGATTCCAAGCGTTGAGAAGTGTTCTTCCTTTTCCGCACCGTTTTCCTTATCCTGAACATACCGCTCCGCGGCATGCGCAATATCGTTGATGGGTCCAACCAGGATATGTTTCATGTGCCTGGCTGTGAAACCGGCCACCAGCACCACGGCAAGAGACAGGATCAGGGTATACTGAACAACAAAGCGATTCATGGATCTCCCGATTTCCCTCAGCGTCACATCTGCCATCATGAAACAGCTGATTCTTCCATCTTTGTCCAGGAAAGGAGCTACGCTTGTGCACATCCATCCCTCTTCCGGTTCCGGTCCCAGATCATAAAGACGTTTTTCCCCGTTCGAGGAAAGATACTTTCTGCTTTCCTTCTCTTCGATGGGGGTCCATTCTCCGGGCATCATGAACTCGTCATTCTCGATGGGATCACAGATCATGACCAGCACACTTCTCTCCCCATCGACAAACGCCACATAGATATCATTGAGCGTACTGGAGGAAACAAAATCCTTCATCACCCTTCTCAGGGCCTGATAGTCATTCCGTTCGGTCAGTGCGGCAAATCTCTCCCGGTAGGCCTCTTCCCCGCTTTGTGCGCGTTCCTCTTCCGTCAATCCATCATAGATACGCCGGATTTCCTCATAAAGCGGCTCTATATCCACGACCTTCTGGACAATTCCTCGTGCTATGTTCACGCTTTCAGTAGAAATGGAAATATGCTCCTGAACCATAGCATAGGTATATGCTCCCAGACCGATCAGCAGCGCAAGAAAACCAAGAATGACGGAACCCATCAGACTTGTACGAAATGTCTTGGCCCCCAGAGAATAATGGAATTTCTCCCTTCTGGACATCTCCCGTATGCTTTTCTCTGGCATGATTCCTGTATCCTCCTTGTTCTCCGGTTATTCTGCAGGGTATCCGCGTCTCATATCTGCCCGGCACGTGGGATTTTCTTCATCTGCGGTATTCAACAGTTCTGTGCCCGGGTCATGGATAGCTCGCGAGATTATTATGAAGTATACTGGATTTTCCACGTTTTGTCCATCGGTTCACGCCGCCGCTTTGCATCCACCCGCTGCAAGACAAAAAAAGGGAGCGCCGAGGCGCTCCCGGAAGGAATCCTTTTCTTACGCGGGCATGATCCCCAGGATCACTGCAAAAAGCATGCACAGAATGGAGAATCCCCAGACATACAGGAAACTCGCCTTGATGTGGTCCTTGATATCCACCTCGGCAAGACCTGTTCCCAGCAGGGTAGCCGGGACCATCGGGCTGATGAAGGTCGCACAGTTGCGGCACACCACCATGGCCACGGCGATGGGCAGGGCATCCACGCCAAAGGCCTGTCCGATGCCAATCATGACCGGCAGCATACCATAGAAGTAGCTGTCCGTATCGAAGGCAAGCGCAAGCGGGACCGAGAGGATGCCGATGACCAGCGGAAGATGCTGTCCAAGGAAAGAAGGCAGAATGGCTGTCACCAGATTCGCCAGGCAGCGGACCACACTGGGAACCGTCAGGTTTTCCATAACCTTGGCGCCGGCAATTACCAGCTTGCCTGCATCGTTGGTCATCCAGGAAGTGGTCAGCACGCCCATCAGCACTGCAGCTCCCATGAGGGTGGAGCACATCATCAGCGCAGGGCCTGCATGCAGGTTGATAATCTTCTTGTGCATTTTTGCACTGAAGCCATAGTTGACAAACAGGGCCACGGACACACCCAGCATGAAGGGGAAATAGCTGGGGAACACGTCCCAGATCAGCATCACAATGACTGCGATGGTCAGTCCGATGTTGAAGAGGAACAGCTTGGGACGGGCAAGATCATTCTCGGTCTTCTCCTCTGCCTGAGCAATAGTGATCTCTCCCTCCTCGGCAGCCAGCTTGCCATGCAGACCGGCGCCTCTGCGCTGCTCCTGCCATCCGGCCAGTGCAGCATGTCCAAGGGAGAGGATAATGCCGAAGATCTGAATAGGCAGCAGTTTCTGCCACAGGGAACCAGCTTCCATGCCCAGCACGGACGCCGCGCGCATGGTCGGTCCTGCCCAGGGCATGAGGTTAAGAACGCCCATGGACAATACGGCAATTCGCAGAAGGGTTGTAGGACGCATGTGCATCCGCTTGTAAACGGGAAGCATGGCGGGAATCACAATACAGAAGGTGGAGGCTCCACCGCCATCCAGATGCCCGACCAGTGCGATAACGGCCGTCACCAGGGTCACGCCGATCAGGTTGTCTCCCACCAGGGTCATGAGCTTTCCGATGATCACATCAAACATTCCCGCATCGGTCATAATGCCAAAGTACAGCACCGAAAACACGAAGAGGGCAGCGGTGGGCCCGGTACTGGTAAATCCCTGCTTGATCATGGACGCCAACTGGTCAAAACTGTAGCGTCCTCCAATCACAAGGATCAGTGCAAGTATGCTTGGAAAAACGATAAATGCAATCGCTGGCTGTGTTTTGCTCTTGAAGAGCGTGATGACAATCGCCACGATGGTAATCAGGCCAAGAATTCCAACAATGGTTTCACTCAAGAGGTACGCACTCCTTTCAAGCAGTCGTGGGGGTCTTCCTGCATCCCTGCCGTGATGTCCACAGCCCCGGGAAATTCGTTAACCGCTTTCTCCTCCCTTCACCTTATCTGGGTTGAGTATACCGAAATATGCACTAACGGGCAATCATTTTTTTGTCATGTTTTGCTCCTTCGGACGCATTTTTTTCAGATCATCACCGCTGCACAGGCGCAAGACACAGGAAGACTTCTCACGCATGCCTCTGCCAAATTGCCAAGTTCAGGCAGGTGGAGTATAATCATCGGGAAATATCCTGCTTCAGGGGGCGCCTGCAGCCTGACCGCGTCTGTGTCTCATCCGCTCCTTCCGGTTTCCGCACGAGCAAAGACAAAGGAGAACCTGTATCATGGAAGTGTTTGACAAAATGTATTTTGACCAGGGCATTGAGCGCCGTGGAACCAACTGCATCAAGTGGGACCTGATGCTCCGGGAGACCGGAGATGAAGACATGACCCCCATGTGGGTGGCAGATATGGACTTCTCTTCTCCTCCGGCCATCCGTCAGGCACTGGAAAAGGCGGCTGCCCAGGGAACCTGGGGCTATACCTTCTCGGGGGAGGAGGACCGGGAAGCCCTGACCGGATACTGGAAACGCTGGCATCAGGTGGACCTCAGGCCGGAGTGGATACAGTTGTCCCCCTGCGTGGTCACAGGGCTTCGCGTCTGTGTCCAGGCCCTGACACATCCCGGGGACGGGGTGCTTATCTTCACCCCGGTTTACGGTCCTTTCTTTGATGCTGTCCGGGAGAGCGGAAGAAACCTGGTGGAAAGCCTGCTCACGGAAAAGGACGGACTGCTTCGCATGGACCTGGAAGAGGTGAAGGGGCATCTTTCCGCCGGGCATGCCAAACTCGTCATGATCTGCAATCCCCACAATCCCTGCGGACGCGCATGGGACCGTCAGGAACTGGAGGAACTGCTTTCCCTGTGCAGACAGTTCGACGTTCCTCTGGTGTCCGATGAAATCCATGCGGATTTTGTCTTTGCACCTTCCCGTCACGAGAGTGTCCTGGGGCTGGCGCAGGAGGGTGACCGTGTGGTCATGCTCTGCGCGGCCAGCAAAACCTTCAATGTAGCGGGACTTCTGCTCAGCGCCATCTGCTGCCCGGATGCAAAGCTTCGGGAATCCATCTCTTCCACAATGCGCAGAAACGGCTGTGTCAGCGGAAATATCTTTGCCCTGGCCGCCACCCGTGCAGCCTACACGCAGTGCGACGCATGGCTGACAGGCCTGCGCGCCTACCTTATGGGCAACCGGGACCTGGTCATGGAGTACGCCCGGGAACACTGGCCACGGATTCAGATCACCCCCCTCCAGGCCACCTACCTCATGTGGCTGGACTGCAGGGCGCTGGAACTGTCGCAGGAAGACCTGATGGCACGGCTGCTCCAGCACCATGTAAAGCTCAATGACGGACTGTTCTTTGGCGAGGCAGGCAGAGGCTTTGTCCGAATGAACATCGCCTGTCCCAGAGCACAGCTTCAAACCGCACTTGAAAAAATGACAGCCGTTCTTGGCGAAGGCTGAGTCCGCGCTGAGACGGTTTTTCCCTGAATTTCACACCGGATCATCCTGAGGCGCTTTACCTTCACGGCGTTTCCCTTTTCATCCGGCGGCATTCTGATTTCGAGGACACTTTCATGAATGACTGCACTATTCCTGACGGACTTGTCTCCCTCCTGGAGAAGCTGGGCGGTGCCCCTCTCCATATCAACGAATTCTTCCGGCTGCTCAGGGAACATCTGGCTTCCTTTGCCCGCAGCTCTGGTCTGGCGCGTCTGGAGTTTTCCTTTCTGGACGCTGAGGATTCCTCTCTGATGCACCAGTCCACCCTGCCCTTTGAGGCGCGCTTTTCCCCGGATGCCGCCTCCAGTGAGCACGCCCTTGTCCTTGAGTTTCACGCTTCCTCCCTTCAGCCCTCACGCATTGTCCTGACGCCCTGTACAGGGATTGAATGGGATGCTCAGCAGATTCGTCAGATGAACGCAGTCGGAAGAATCTGCACTCTGCTGCTCACGCACATTTCCCTGCAGCAGACACTGGACACCCTGCGCCTTCAGGATATGCTCACGGGGCTTCCCAACACCCAGGGGCTGCTGCATTTCGGGCAGATCGTCGCAGAGCGGAACCTGCTTTCCCAGTATTCCGGTATCTTCATCAGCCTCAAATCCTTCCGCTTCATCAACGAGCAGTTCGGCAGCGAAGCCGGCGACCTGCTGCTGCAGGCCTTCGGCTCGCTGCTGCTCGGGCGGATCAATCCCCGGCTGGAAATGGCCGCCCGGCTGGGCGGAGACAACTTTTTCCTGCTTGTCGACAGCGAACAGGCAGATGCCTTCTCCGCATTTCTGCACACCAGCATTCCCCTTCAGATCAACCTTCACCGGCATCCCCTGACCATCAGTGTGGAATGCCGCATGGGCATCTGCCACGGGGAATCGGTATCCTCCATCTCCCAGATGATTACCGATGCCGCCATCGCCCTGGAGTCTGCCAGAAAAGCGGACCTGTCCCTCATGTTCTACTCGGAGCAGCTGATGGACCGGGCAATCCACATCAAGCGGATTGCCGCCCAGCTGCCCAATGCCCTCGCCAATCACGAGATCGTCTGCTTCTACCAGCCCAAGGTCAATATTGACACCCTGGAACTGGTCGGCTGCGAAGCCCTGGCCCGGTGGATCCAGGACGGGAAAATCGTTCCCCCGGACGTCTTCATTCCCGCCGTGGAGGAAAGCAGCCTGATCGCTGATCTGGATTTTTACACCCTCAAGCAGGCATGCCAGGATATCCACGAATGGGTGCAGCACGGCATCTCCCCCGTACGCACTTCCATCAACTGCAGCAAGATGAACCTGCGTGATCCCCTGCTGGCGGAGCACATGCTGGCCATCATCCATGAATGGCAGGTGGACCCGCGCTATATCGAGATTGAAATCACTGAAAGCACCGGCTATGCCAATGAGAAAGCTCTCTCCGAATTCATCCGCAAGATGCATGCCCATGGGATCTCCATCTCCATGGACGATTTCGGAACCGGCCTTTCCTCGCTCAGCCTCTTCAAGTCGCTGAATTTCGATGTGGTGAAGCTGGATCGCTCCTTCGTTGAACATCTGACCGGGCCTGACAGCAAGGAAAGCATCATTCTGGAGAACATCATCCGCATGCTCTCTGACCTTGACGTGGAGATCATCTCCGAAGGCGTGGAAACCCCCGAGCAGATCGCCTACCTGCGCAAAACCGCCTGTCGGGTCATCCAGGGATATTACTTTGACCCTGCCCTTCCCCGTGAGGAATTCACCTCCCGGCTGCGCAATCCCCATTACATGGAAAAAAACGCCACGCTCTGATTGTCGAAGGCCGGACTGCCGGATTCCCGGAAGTCCGGCCTTTTTTCTGCTCTCCGATCATGGACCGTTGCCTGCAGCCTCCTCGGTCTGTCACATCATCTGAATGCGGATTTCCTCTGCCGCAGTCCGCCAGGGCACGCCCGGGGATCTCCTTGCATGGTTTTTTCCCGAAACTGGCTGGCAGCGCTCTCCCCTCTCACAAAAGGCGCACGAATCACCTCCGTGACAGGAGGGACACCACTTTGCACGGCCTGAGACTGTCGCTGTTCCACAGTTTCACGGCCTGCATTCGGATAAAAAAACCTGCAGAGGAGATCCTCTGCAGGATAGGATGCCCAAATCGGGTCTGTCAGGTCTTACTTGCCGGCTGCACTGCTCTGTTCACCGGCGATACGTCCGAAGGTGAAGATGTCAGCGATGGCATTTCCACCCAGGCGGTTGCCGGCATGGATGCCGCCGGTCACTTCGCCGGCCGCCCACAGGCCCTCAATGGGAGTGCCATCCGGGCGAAGCACGCGGGTGGTGGTGTCAATGCACAGGCCACCCATGGTGTGATGCAGGGAAGCCTTGCGCGGGCTGATGCAGATGCCCATCTCCGGATCGGCCTCAACCGCGGCCAGATCGATGGCTCCGGACAGCACTTCCTTGCCGAAGTCCTCATCCTTCTGATTGAGTACATACTGATTGTATTTCTCGATGGTCTCGCGCAGCTTCTCCTCAGAGAAAGCGGGAGTACATCCGGCGGCAGCTGTCTTGGTCGCCTCTGCCAGTTCCTTCAGGGTGGAGCCGTACCAGATATGTCCGCCCTCGACCATGCCGGCCACACGGGCGTCATACGGAGAACCGGTCAGCATCTGATCCGGCTTGGAGATATCTCCGCGTCCGGCGTAGATGATGTAGAAGATGCCGTTGTCCAGCGCCAGGGAGGCCTTGGCCAGCACATCGCGCTCGGCGTACTCGTTGACAAAGCGGTCGCCGTTTCCATCAATCCAGATCTGCTCAGCGGCGTCCGCCCAGATTCCGTCGGTCATGGTTCCCTTGACCGGGGAGGAGGAAGGCATCATCTGAGCCACGCACATGCCGAAGGTGTCCGCACCGATGGCGGTGGCCATGACGATTCCGTCGCCTTCGTTGGTGCCCAGGTTGGTGGAGAGGGTATGGGCGGTCAGGTTATCGCCCCAGTACTTGTCATATTCCTTGACCATGGCGGGATTTGCGCAGTAGCCGCCAGTGGCCAGCACGACGCCCTTGGTCGTGTTGATGGTGATCTGGGTGCCGGTCGGGGTCACGGCCTTGGCGCCCACCACAGCGCCGTCCGCATTGGTCAGCAGTTCGGTGCCGCGGGTCTCGGTGTAAATCTTGACGCCTTTCTCTTCAGCCACCTTGATCAGCTGCGGGATTCTGTCCGCGCCGCTCATGAAGCTGTGAGTCCGGGGCCACATGGCGCCCAGCACCGTGCCCAGTCCCGGATATCCGCCGTATTCTGCGGTCTTGCCATAGGAGGCATTCAGTCCGATGGTGTTCATCCATTCAAAGGAACCAAGGGCATTTTCCGCCAGCGCTCTGGCCAGCTCGATCTTGGGCGCCACAAAGGAGCCGTCCAGCATCTCGCGCAGACCGCCAGTGTAGATATGCCACATATGCAGCGCGATGGAGTCAAATCCGGGCATATCCACGCCCACGGTCTTCCCTTCATTTGCTGCATAGAAGTCCTGGATGTCCTTCTTGAGCTGCTCGAGCACTTCCTTCCACTCGGGGAACTCGTCGAACTTGAGAGCAGGATCATCCGGAGAGATGGCCAGATAGCCGTCCATGGTATCCTTCTGGGAACGGGTGAGCAGCATGGTGTTCTGCGCATCCTGATCCACGGCATTGTAGGCTGCGCCGGCGACCATGGTATTGCCGCCCATGACGCTGCTCTTTTCAATAAGGATCACCTGCGCTCCGTTCTCAGCCGCGGTGATGGCAGCGGAGAGTCCGGCGCCGCCGCCGCCCATGACGAGAACGTCCGTTGACCAGGTCTCGTCGGGACCGGCAGGCTCACGGTAGGGGCCGGCGTTCACGGCCGGGACTTCCAGTCCGGACTTCTTGACGGCATCCTTGACAGCGCCAACGATGGCACGGCTGGCAAAGGTGGCGCCGGTTACCGTATCCAGGTCCAGGGTCTGATGCTCAATGATCTGAGCGGGAATCCTGTCCCTGGCCACATGGGTGATGTTTTCGGTCTCAGGGTACTTCTCATATTCGATCGCAGTAATCTTGCCATCGTCAATGGTCACGTTGACGATCACTTCTCCCTGCATGCCCCGCGCAGTTCCGGTAAACACAGCCGGCTCTGCACAGGCCGCCGCCATCATGAGCACCATGACGGACAACGCCAGCAGGATACTGAGCGCCTTCTTCATTGCAATTCCTCCTTTGTGAATGTTTTATCAGGCTGGATACAGAATAAGGCTCAAGTCAGGTGGACAGTCAACCCCCTTTTTCCTTTCCTGAGCTGTCGCAGACACATCCCTTTTCTGCCGGCATCAGGGCCCCTTTTCCCTTTTTCCCCCGGAAAACGTGCTGGCAAAGCCTGATGTTTTGAGGTATGCTACCCTTAGCTGAAATTTCCCATCCCGGACGGCTTTTCACGTCCTTCATGAGCGCCTTTTCCACGGGCGGAGACGTCGCTGCAACCTTCCAGTCACCTGCAGGGTTTGCGGGCCTCGGGATCAGTCAGGAGGAGAACAGATGAAACTGTCCATTGGTGAACTTGAAAAGCTGACCGGCATGAACCGTACCGCCCTGCGCTACTATGATGCAGAAGGGGTTCTGGACCCGCAACGCCAGGAGAACGGCTACCGCATGTACTCCGAGGAGGATGTCATGAGCCTGGTCCAGCTCAAACAGCTGAGCGCCTTCGGTGTGGAACTCTCCGAACTTCCCGGGACGCGCCGTCCCACCGATGTCCGGGATGTGCACCGGGTTCTGGTGGGAAAAGAGCAGGCCATTGAGCAGGAAATTGAGGAACTCTACCAGAAGCTGTCCCGTCTGCGGCTTCATGTGGATGCTTTCGGATCCTGCGCCTCCGGCGAGACCCAAATCAAAGAAGGGCGCATGGTGGGAGCCTACCGCCTGTACTACAGCGGTGCCCAGGCCGGGTCCTCCAAGGTATCCCGCATCTTCAAGCGCTGGATGAACGCCGTTCCGGACACCTATTCGGTGGTTCGGATCCCCGCACAGGCCATGGATATGCCCCCGGAGACCCTCTGTCCCGTCGACACGGGAATCGGGCTGCTCAGCGGTGCATTCCACCGGATTCAGGAAACCTACGAGGAGCCCATGGAATACACTCCTCCATGCAAATGCCTGCATGCCATGATCACCGTCAAGCATCTGAACCGGATTCCCTCGGCAGTCCTCGCCCCCTTCCGCAGCTACCTCGACCAGCACGGGCTGATCCCCCTGGGGAACTTTTACGGCTGGGTCGTGTATTCTCCCGCCAACCATCAAAGCGACGCCTTTCATATTTCCATGCGCCTCGGGATCAACTGAACCTGCGGCAGACTGCTTCCCCCCTCCCCGGATTCTGGCCCTGGTGTTTCCCGTGTTCCTGTCCGTATCTACCTCCCCGAGCCGTATCCAGGAAGCAGTTACGTATGACGTACGCCGGCGCAGGGAGTCTGTACCGGGCAGGAATGACCGTCCTGCCCGGGGCTGTCGAAATCTCCCGGGCAGGACGCATGAAAACACCCCGGAAGCAGAGCTCCGGGGTGTTTCCATATCATTATCTTTTCGGGTCCGGAGACCTCTTGTCTTCACATCCGCCAGTAGGACAGGCCGCTCTCCTTGAGCTGTTTGACACTGAAGACGCCCTTGACATCCAGCAGCACCTTCTCATTTGCCGGTCCCGGCCTGAACAGACCGCTGATCTGCTCCAGGGACATTTTCCTGAACTGGTCATGCGCCACTGCCAGGACGATACAGTCCGCGCCGCGGGCATCCTCCAGGGACATCAGCTTCACTCCATATTCCCGTACGGCGTCCTCAGGGTTGGCCCAGGGATCCACCACCACGGGACGGATGCCGTATTCCCTCATCCGGATGAGGATATCCTCGACCTTGCTGTTGCGGGTATCCGGGCAGTTTTCCTTAAATGTCAGACCCAGGATGACCACCTTGGCATCCCGTACATTCTTTCCGGCGAGGATCATATGCTTGATGGCCGCATCTGCCACGAACTGCCCCATGCTGTCATTCACTTTTCGTCCGGCCAGCACAATCTGGCTGTGGTAGCCGAGTTTTTCCGCCTCATAGGTAAAGTAGTACGGGTCCACACCGATGCAGTGCCCGCCAACAAGGCCCGGACGGAAGCCCAGCGCGTTCCACTTGGTGTTCATGCCGTCCACCACCTCATTGGTATCGATTCCCATGCGGTCAAACACCATGGCCAGTTCGTTCATGAAGGCGATGTTGATGTCCCGCTGGCTGTTTTCCACAACCTTGATGGCCTCGGCAGTCTTGATGGAGGACACGGGGTAGGTTCCCACCTCGATGACCAGATCATAGACCCGGCGGATCTCCTCCAGAGACTCCTCATCCATTCCGGAAACGATCTTGCGGATGTTCTCCAGCCTGTGAACCCGGTCGCCCGGGTTGATGCGTTCAGGACTGTAGCCCACTTTGAAATCCGATCCGCATTTGAGGCCGGATTCCTGTTCCAGGATGGGAACGCAGACATCTTCGGTCACTCCGGGATACACGGTGGATTCAAACACCACGATGCTTCCCGGATGCAGGTGACGTCCCACCGTGCGGCTTGCGCTCTCCACGGGATGAAGGTTCGGCGTCTTGTCCTGGTTGACCGGCGTGGGAACAGCAACGATAAAAAACCGCGCTCTGTCCAGATCGGACTCCTCTGAGGTAAATTCAACCTGACATGTCCGGATGGCCTCATCCCCCACCTCATGGGTGGGATCCTTGCCCTCACGATACAGGCTGATCTTCTCCCGGTTCAGGTCATACCCGATCACATTCACCTTGCGTGAAAATGCCACCGCAATGGGCATGCCCACATAGCCCAGTCCAACCAGGGCAAGACTTTCTTCCCGGTTGACGATTCTTTCATACAGGGACATAACATCCTCCTTCTCCAAGCGGAGTTCCTGCTCTCCGCAGGATTCATTGTCAAAGTCAAGTTCCGGATCCGGCAATGCGGTACCGGGGCGGGGTAAACGGTCCGGCTCCATTTTGGCGGTCTTTCGCCAGGGTTTACAAAACCCTCAAAACATGTTATGTTGTAGCAAGAAGCCCATGCTCCCATCCATTTGAAAAGGAGGAATCCCCCCATGAGCCTGCTTGATAGAATTCGCAGCCTGTTCGCCCCGAAAAAAAAGGCGGAAGCCCAACCCGAGGTGATTCCTGAAAAACCTGTTCGCATGGAGAGGCCCTGCAAAACCTGCGGGAAGATGATTCCCTACTACACCAGCTGGAAGCACCTGCCCAACTACTGCCCTGAATGCAAACGGGCGTGGCGGGCCGAGCACTCGGCAAAATGGACACCGCCCGACACCGGCAGCACTCCGCCGATCGCACCTGCTGATCCTCCCGCCGCTCCGGCAGACGATCCGCCGGCCCGGCTTTCCCGTAAATGCAAGCGCTGCGGCCGCCCCTTTTCCTTCAGCAGCACCCTGATCCACTATCCCAATTACTGCACCACCTGCAGGGCCCTTTTCAAACGCATGAATTCATGAATCCGGTTCACAGGACGTCATCTCCGGGCAAAGGGACAGCATCCATCAGGAGAAAATCTCCCTTCGCAATCCCCGGAACCGGAAAAACTCCTGTTTTCAAATGGCAGTCAGGACTGCGCCGCCGTCAGGGGGGCGCAGTCCTTTTTCAACCGGGTTTCTCAAAAAGAGGCAGACATCCTGCCTTCCATGGGAGAGGATGCCCCCGTTTCCGCTCCCGCATTCAAAACATCCTGCACTCCCCCTGATGCCTATTTTTTGCCCTTTCCAAGGAGAACCCGGCGGACCTGCCGCAGGGTGTCCTTGAACAGAGGGTTTTTCCCGTACACTGCAAAGAAAAGTACATTTGGAACAATAAAGCTGATGATTCCATTAATCACCAGGGAAGGCCATGGGGACAGGTGAACCAGGGAACACAATCCACAGGAGATGCCGCAGCAGGTCACTCCCACCGCGACATAGACAAGGAAAAAGCGGACGTACCGGGAGAGATACTTTCTGGGGAAAACCTCAGCGAACAGGTTATGCAGCAGCCAGGGAAGCTGAACGACCACAATGGAGAATACGGAGGAAAGCAGTACCCCGTAGAGGCCCAGCCATCGAACCGTTGCCAGATTCAGTCCCAGATTGACCAGCGCGCCGACAAGCGGACGCCAGCGGTCTTTTCGCCAGATCCCTGCCGCATCCTTGAACATGTTGACCAGCTTGTTGATCCCCATGGAGTAATAATAAATTCCGAAACAGATCACATATTCAAATGCAAGAAGGTTTTCCGGGCCCATCCAGATGTGCATGAAGGGCTGATACATGCAGATCAGCATGGCGGTGGACAGCCCCATGATCCATGCAAACAGCAGGCTGATGCGCTCCAGGTCACGGTAGTTTTTCTCTTCGCTTTCCGTGACCAGGCTGTTTCCCACACCGGCAATACAGGCCCCGATCACCACCTCCACCATGGTCCGCAAAGATGTGATGACAAAATAGTAATTCTGATAAATCGCCAAGGAAACCAGACCCATGAAAGAGGAGATGACCAGCGTGTCCGCCGAGTTGAAAATGACATAGGAAAACTTGGAGGTGAACAGGTCCCTCACTCTGCGGACAATATCCCAGACCTTTTCCCTGGGCAGCGACCCCCGCGGCTTGTACGTGGGAAACATTTTGTCAACCTGGACGGCAGTCAGGATGTTGATGCCGACCTGGGCCACCAGCTGAATGCCCAAATAAATATAATAATTCTTGAAAACAAACAGCGTGATGATTTTCAGAATATACTCGGTCAGGTGGACCACAAGCCCGACCTTGCTGCCCACATCCCTGCGCTGATGGGCATCCAGCAGAGAACGCTTATAGGCGAAAAGCCAGTAAGTCAGTACGGTGTTCCCCAGATTCATGAAGTACAGAATGTACAGATTCATGTCCGCGGGAAGTTCGCCGTGGATAAGGTTGCGCAGGAAAGGCGTCAGCATCAGACCGAGAACCGCGATGATGGCTCCAATGCACCGGTAGAAGATGCGGTACAGCCGAAGCAGTGCGCAGATGGACGCTTCATCATCCTCTGCGATGGGCCTGTACATGCTGAAGACCATGGCGCTGCCCACACCCAGTTCCGCCAGGTTCAAAAAAGAGAGAATGGATTTGAACAGGCCGCTGAGTCCCAGGTACTGCACCCCCAGGGTATTGAGCAGGATGGAGCGCATGATGAAAGGAATCACCATGTTGACCATCTTCAGCATGCCGTCAAAAACGATGTTACGCGTGGCATTCCGGGTCCGCTGTATCTTCATGAATGCAAGCATTCCTTTCTTTCATCAGAAGTGGCACCGCGTGAAATCCAATACGGGAGGCGCCTGCCTTTCCAGGTGCATCTCCGGATGCCCCCATCATCTTCATTATAAGCCATTGTGAAGTTTTATCAAGCCGAAAGGTTTCCCTTCCCGCCGCGCGGAGGATCTCCCCTAAACAATCCGCCTATGGCGGAACGGCCCCCGGGGAAAGGGGCCATCGGTTCAGTTCATCCGCCTTCAGCCTGCAGCAGGGTCAGTCCCGGGCAGGTTTTTTTCAGCTTCCCTGCGGCACGAAACCCGATGAAAGACGATACGCCCCTCGTCGCGGGTCATGGACAGGGATCCGTGGATCGCAGATATGCCGGATCCCTTCATGCACGTCGGTCAAAGGAAGCGGTCTGCCGCAAAAGGACTCCGATGCCGCTTTCGGGGGATTTCCCTGCCGGCGGAGCCTCCGCCTGGTGATCCCTTTCTTCCGGAAAAATGTGCCATAACCTACAGTGGAGAAACCGGGGGCCCCGGTTTCTCCACTGCTTTTAAAACAATCTGAATGAAAATCCTCCCCGGGATTCCAGATGGCAGTTCAGGATTCCGATACTCACGCGAGCTTTTTTGCAAAGCGGTCGCGATTCTCCTTCTCGCTGCTGCCCTTGGTGATCTCTCCCGCGGCCTCCAACGCCATCCGGGTCATCATGGGACCAAAGAGCTCATAGATCATCACGCTGAACAGGATGATGTTGCGGATCAGGGCTGCGCTCTCTCCGTCCAGAGCCTGCGCGGTGACCACCATTCCCAGTGCCACGCCGGCCTGCGGGAACAGGGTAACTCCCAGATACCTGCGGACCATCGGATCACAGTGCATGGCGGTGCTGCTCATCCGGGCTCCAAAGTATTTGCCCAGGCAGCGGACCACGATATACACCACGCCGATAGCCACAATCTCGGGATAACGGAATACGCTCAGCTCCAGTCCGGCACCGCTGATGACGAAAAATGCGGTATACAGGGGTGCGGTCCACTTCTCGGAGCGGTTCATGATGTCATGGGAAAACTCGCTGCGGTTGCAGAGCACCGTGCCCAGCATCATGCACACCAGCAGCGAGGAGAAAGCGATCTTCACCTTTCCCAGCTGAAATGTGATATTGGACAGGGCAATGGTCAACAGCACAAAGGAAATGGTCATGGACAGCCGGTTGGTGTTGGAATAGAACAGCTTTTCGATTTCCGTGAGGACCAGACCTGCCACCGCACCCAGCAGCAGCGAGCCGGCAATCTCCACAAACGGATTGACCACCACCGCAATCACGTCGAGGGCTGCCCCCATCTCCATAGCCTCGGCAATCCCGAAGGACACCGCAAAAATCACAAGGCCCACGGCATCATCCAGTACAACGATGGGCAGAAGCAGATCCGTGACCTTGCCCTTGGCCTTGTACTGGCGCACCACCATCAGCGTGGCGGCGGGAGCCGTCGCGGAGGCAATTGCCCCCAGGGTGATGGCCGCCGGCAGCGGCAGAACCTTCGGTCCCAATACAAAGTGCAGGCCAATCATGGCCGCATCCACCAGCACGGAAGCCATCAGCGCCTGGAAGATGCCGATCACCACCGCCTGTTTGCCCGTGGCGCGAAGCTGGGACAGCCGGAATTCATTTCCGATGGAAAAAGCGATAAAGCCCAGCGCCGTGCTGCTCAGCACGCTCATCTGATCCACCGCTTCCATGGTCGTGAATCCCAGTCCCTCGATCCCCAGACGTCCCAGACAATAGGGCCCCACCAGCAGTCCCGCCAGGAGGAAGCTGGTGACATCCGGGAAATTGAAATGCAGTGCCTTGAAGACACGCGTCATCATCAGTCCCGCCATCAAAGCGATGGCGGTTACAAGTATCGAAGTCATAAATCTCTCCACCAGATGCAAAATTCGGGAGACGGCATACCCGCTCCCGAAGACGCATTATACACCCGTTTGAGGCCTTGGCAAGTCGCCATGGAGTTTTTACAGGCTGATTTTCTTTTCAAGCATGTAGGAACAGGCCAGCAGTGAAATTACAATAATTCCCAGGCACAGGAGCATCTGCGGAACCAGCGCCGGAATCACCACTTCCGTAAATACACGTCCAAGGATTCGTGCCGTTTCCTCCCCGGAATGCATCTGACCCTGTGAGAGCATCTCCATCTGATTTCCGGGATTCCCCACGATCCGCTCAAGCTGGCCGATGAGATAGCTGAGGACAAGGAACAGCAGCACCGCAGGAAACCATCTCCATTTCTTGTCCGACAGAAACGTGTGCACCAGGGTGACAGAGATATAGACGACGGACAGGAAGGAGAGCAGCGAGAAAAAGGCAAAGAGAAAGATGAACAGCACGCCGGAAACGATGTTCCACAGACTCATGCCGTTCCAGGACATCACCGTGTTGATCTGTGAGAGGGCCTCCCCGGCACCGTTGACCCGGACCACCAGCATCCAGATATCCAGGATCGCCAGCCCCATGAGCAGCAGCGTAAACAGCAGTCCGTTGACAAAGGTGAACAGATACTTGGAGCCCAGAATCTTCAATGCGGGATTGGGCGTCATGAACATCATGTATCCCGATTTCGTATTCAGCTCACTGGTATAGGAGGTAATCCCCCGGATAATCACAAACAGGCCGCAGGCAAAGGAGCTCATGACCAGAAGCACGATGGCAACGCTCACATGGACCGACGTCGTACCCATCACGTGTTCGCCCCAGAGGAAATAGACCTCCAGCGCGGCGATCACCCCCAGGAGAACCAGGAGGGCAGTGCGTTCCTTCCGCAGTTCAACCTTCAGCAGTTTCAGCATGCTGCACCTCCCCGTCTCCATAGATCTTCAGGTAGATTCCGGTATAGCTCTCCCCGTCCAGTTCTTCCCGGGACACGACCCTTTCCACACGTCCGTTGTGCATATAGATCGCCATGTCGATCACCTCATCCAGATCTTCCACCAGGTGTGTGGACAAAAGCATGGTCCGGCTGCTCTCCCTGCGCTGGCGGATTTCCTGGATCACCTGATAGCGGGTCAGGATGTCCACGCCGTTGAGCGGTTCATCCAGCATGATCAGTTCCGCTTCCCTGGACAGGGCCAGGGCAAGGCGAAGCTTGGCGCTCATCCCGGAGGACAGCTGTCGGATGCTCGCCTTCTCATTCAGCTCCATGCGCGAAATCATCTGTTCAAACCGGTCCGTGGAAAAATCCATGTAGAATTCCCGATAGAAATTCTTCGCATCCCGGATGGTCATATAGTTGTAAAAATAATTCTCCGTGGGCATATAGGCGATCTTCTCCCTTGACCGCCAGGTCAGGGGATTTCCCTCCAGCAGGATTTCTCCGGATGTGGGCTTTACCAGCCCCGTGATCATCTTCATCAGGGTGGTCTTGCCGCTGCCGTTGGGGCCAAGCAGCGCGCAGGTCTTTCCCCGCTCCAGTACCAGGTCCGCATTGTCCACCGCAGTACGAAGCCGGTACTTTCTCGTCAGGCCCCGCACCTCCAGCAATCTGTTGTCCATGATGTTCCTGTTTTCCTCCTGCACCGTTCTTCACCGGTGCCGTTTTTATTCGTCAAAGGGCAGACCGATAAAGTCGGCCATGGTCCGCACCAGTATACGGGCCTCCTCCAAGGTGGCGCTCTCCGCAAAGATCCTCAGCCTCGGCTCGGTTCCGGAGAAGCGGACGATGATCCATCCGTCCCCGAAGTAGACTTTGCAGCCGTCCATGTAGTTCACCCGCTGAATCTCACGTCCGAAATCCGGCAGCTGATGGTGCACCATCACCCTCTCAAAGATCTCCTCCCTGAGCGCCGGGGTCAGGCCCCAGTCATACTCCGCCATATGCATTTCGCCAAAGCGGCTGTAAATCTCCCCGATCAGTTCAGACAGGGGCTGGCGTGTCACCGAGAGCATTTCCACCAGGAGCGACGCGGCATACAGCCCATCCTTGCCGGAAATATGTCCCCGCACCGTCAGACCGCCGGAGGACTCGCCGCCGATGATCGCGTTGTGTGCGTCCATCCCGGAGGAGATGTGCTTGAAGCCTACGGGCACCTCGATGCATTCCTCGCCATAGGCTTCCGCCACCCGGTCAAGCAGGTGAGTGGTGGCGATATTGCGCACCGCCGCTCCGCGCCAGCCCTTGTAGCGCAGCAGATAGTAGTACAGCAGCACCAGCACCATGTTGGCTGACACATAGTTGCCTTTCTCGTCGATGATCCCCAGCCGGTCCGCATCGCCGTCGGTGGCGATGCCCACATCCGCATTGTGTTCGCGCACGGCGACCTGCAGGTCCACCAGGGTCTCCGGATTGGGCGCCGGCAGGTGGCGTCCAAAGAAGGCGTCATGACGGTCATTGATCACGTCGATATCGCAGCGGGCCGTATAAAAGATGGTCATCAGGCCGCTCAGGCTGACGCCGAACATGGGGTCCAGAATCACCCTCAGGCGTCTTGCGCGAATGGCCTCCAGGTTTACCTGCTGCATGATGGAATCCAGATAGGCATCCCGGGGATCGATGGTGATCACCTGTCCGCACCTGAGAGCCTCCTCAAAATCGCAGTCCGGGATTTCCTCTGCGCTCAGGGCATTGGCCTCCTCCTGGATGCTCTGGGTATACTCCTCCGTTGCGTCCCTTCCGCCCTTTGTGAAAAGCTTGATGCCGTTCCAGATGGCAGGGTTGTGACTGGCTGTGATCATGGCCCCGTAAGGCAGTTCCATGTTCTTGACGGTGAACATGATCTGCGGCGTGGGGCAGGACAGATTGACAAAATACGTCAGGATTCCTTCTCCCGCCGTCACTTCTGCAAACCAGATGGCGGACTCCCGGCTCAGGAACCTGCGGTCATATCCCACACACAGTCCCGTCTGCGCCAGTCCCTCCCGCTTCATCCTGCGGGACAGGGCGGATGCCACCCGGCGGATGTTGTCCCGGGTAAACCCGTCCCCGATAATGGCACGCCAGCCGCCTGTACCAAACTGGATCATGCGTCCTCCTTTCCGGAAGGAGCTCCTCCTTCCGCGGTCGCCCCGCTGCCCGGGGGGCTACAGACACCGTCTGGAAACGAGAAAAGGCACTTTAGCGGTCGCCCCGCTTCCCGGGGTTACTCCACGCTCCTGGTGGCAATGACATCCACTCCGCTGCCGCAGACATCCCTGAGCACTACGTCTCCCGCAGCCACGGGCGGACAGACGCGAACCTGTGACAGTTCCCTCATGCACCGGGCGATCCCCTCCTTGGGGATAGGACTTCGGGTCTTGACGCTGACCGGCAGTTTCCGGCCCTCCACCTGCACCACCGCCGTCACCATCCGCAGCGGCTGCGTGCACTCCTGGCGCGCATAGGTATCTCCCCTGCGGCAGGTATTTCCCTTTACCTCCCTCACTTCTCCATCCTCAAGGCGCACCGTCATCCGGCAGCCCATGGGGCAGTTGATGCAGGTGATCAGTTTTTCTTCCATTCAGATTCCCTCCATCTCTACGGTCACGTCCCCGTCGATGGCTGCCACCGTCTCCCGGGAAAGGGGCAGCACCGCCATCTCGCCCGGGGTAAAGATCAGGGCCTTCTTCCGGGCGATCTCCCGGCCGTTGCAGCGCGCCACAGCGCAGGCCCCTCTGTAGACTCCGGCAGGCCTGAACATCAGCCGCACCTCCCGGGGCTCCTCCCCCAGGCGGACCTGCTGAGGCACCACGCCCCGCACGCCGTTTCCGTCCAGCACCTTCACCAGGGTGCCCGTCTCCCGGATTCCCGCCGCCGCCGCATGGCCGGCCAGGGCACTCTCCTCGGAGACAAAGTCCACCAGGTCATGCACGTGCAGCACATTGCCGCAGGCGTAGATGCCCGGCACGCTGGTCTGCAGATGGTCATCCACCTCGGGACCCGAGGTCACCGGAGACATGCGCACCCCGGCCGCCGCACTCAGCTCGTTTTCCGGGATCAGGCCCACGGACAGCAGCAGCGTATCGCAGTCAAAATGAATCTCTGAACCCGGAACGGGACGCCGGTTCTCATCCACCCGGGCCACCACGACCCCGCTGAGGCGTTCCCGTCCCTCGATGTCCACCACGGTGTGGTTCAGGTACAGAGGGATGTCATAATCCTCCAGACACTGCACGATGTTGCGGTTGAGGCCGGAGGAATAGGGCATGATCTCCACACACGCCAGCACCTGCGCCCCCTGCAGGGTCATGCGCCGGGCCATGATCAGCCCGATGTCGCCGCTGCCCAGGATGACCACCCGCCGTCCGGGCATCAGGCCCTCAAGGTTCACAAAGCGCTGGGCGGTTCCGGCGGTATAGACCCCCGCGCAGCGGGTGCCCGGCGTCCCCAGGGCCCCCCGGGGCCGCTCCCTGCAGCCCATGGCCAGAATCACGGCGCCCGCACTGAAGATCTGCATGCCGTGTTCGCGGGACACGCACACCACCCTGCGGTCCTCCACGGAAAGAACCGTGGTGTTGCACTGGATGGGAATGCCCAGCTCCCGGGCCCGGTCGATGTCCCGCTGGGCATATTCCGGCCCTGTCAGTTCCTCACCGAAGCGGTGCAGTCCAAAGCCGTTATGGATGCACTGGCGGAGAATGCCTCCGGGCTGCGCCTCCCGTTCCAGGACGATCAGGTCCCGCACGCCGTCCGTCCATGCGGCAATGGCCGCTGCCAGACCCGCGGGCCCGGCACCCACGATGACGATTTTCTTCTCGATGGAGTTCACAGCTTTCCCTCCTTCATGACATCACGGATCGTTCCGCACAAAAGCGTACTGTGTCCTCCGTTCTTGGTGACCTGCAGCAGATCCACGCCCAGTTCCTCGGCCAGAATCTCCGCCACCCTGGGCGAACAGAACCCGCCCTGACAGCGGCCCATGCCGGCGCGGGTGCGCCGTTTGACCCCGTCGATGGAGGTGGCCCCTACGGGCCGCCGGATGGCATCCCGGATTTCCGCCTCCGTCACCACCTCGCAGCGGCAGATGATGTTCCCGTTCAGCGGATTGGCCTCCACCGCCGCGCGCTGCTC
>OMRS01000241.1 GCA_900313545.1 uncultured Eubacteriales bacterium
GAAGGCATAGAGCACTGTCTTTCCCTTTTCCGTCAGATTGATAATATACCATTCCCGGTCATCTCCCAAGGGAAGAGTCCCTTTCCGGATCATGCTTCCGGTGTTGGACCTGACCAGCTGAAGATCCTTGTACAGCGTGATATCCACATGTAATCCCAGAAGCTCCAACAGATTATACTGTCCCGCACGAACCAGAACCACCGCCGCCTGCTGCTTGACAGGCATTTTATCCAGTTCACGCAGCTCAGCATTGGTTGGCAGCCCTTCTCCGCCTTCCATTTCAGACACCGCCTTCAGCTTGGCATATGTCACCTCGTTGTATTCCCTTTTCTTCTTCTTCCTCTTCTTTTTCTTTTGTGCCAGGCCTGTACCGGCCGTCAGGACCAGCACCAATATCAACACAGCAACCAAGGCGCGCTTCATCTTGATCCACCCTTTCTGCCGGGCGCAGGTCCCGGATTCTTCTCATGGTCGTGTTATGCCGCGCGGAGCATCATGACAGCCATGGCCTTTCTTCCCGCCACCGGCTCAGCATGCATCCGGCATGTGAGCAGGCTGCATCGACATTGCCTGCTCAAAAACTTCCATCCATATGGAACTTTTCGTATTATATGTTACATGCGCACATTCTATCAAGAGGAAAATCTCCCGGCACAGCATGCCATGACAGGTTCGTCTGTTTTCGTCATGCCACGGACGGTTTCAGATCAGAATCCGGCCCTGCACAACAGATTCCCCCATGGTTCTTTCCCCGCCGGGCTTCCCCCTCTCTTCCTGCACCTGTCCCCTCCAGACATCCCCCCGAGGATGAAACGTCGGACGGATTCACCTGCAGGATCCTTTTGCACCGGCAAAACCATCTTCCCCTTCATCATGCAGGCCGCGTTCTCTGAAGTCTTTCATGCGATCCTCCCTGGTGTAAGGATCCAGGTTCCCGCCTTCTTCCCCTCTCATGTTCCCTGCGCCGCATCTGTTTTTTGAAACCTGTAGAATTTTTAACCCGAAATCCATTTAAAGTTCAAGAATCTTGTGCTATACTCCTTTCAGACCATCTTCCATGGACCATTCCCGTGAATTGTGTGTGCTGTTTTCGAATGTTCCTGTTTGAAGAAAAGGAGGCTCCGCCAGATGATTCCCACTTTTTCCGGGCCCGTCCTGTACTTTGGCGCAGTACTGAAGTCCTACCGGCGCCAGGCCGGTCTTTCCCAGAGGGATGTGGCAGAACAGATGCAGGTCACCCGCAACACCGTCATCAACTGGGAAAATGACAAAAGCAAGCCGGATCATGCGCTGATTCCCCAGCTGTGCAGCCTGCTGAAAATCCCCCTGAACACCCTTTTTTCCATGCCGGAGGAACAGGAGCTCACAGAAACGGAGCGCCGGATCCTCGGGGATTTCCGCCGTCTTTCCCCTGCCGGACAGCACGTGGCCTCCCGGATCCTCCACACCATCTCACAGGAAAGCGTTCTTATCCAGGAAACCGACCTGAAGCAAACCTATGCCCTCTTCTTCGTGCGTCCGGGACAGGTGGCCGCCGGCGTGGGCGACGAGGTGCCGGACCTGCCTCCCGAGTATGTCTTTCTCCGCCGCAGCAGCCTCAGCGCAAAGGCGGACGGGATCGTCCGGGTCCGCGGGGACAGCATGGAACCGGTGTATCACAATGGAGACAAGGTGTTTTTTGAGAGGGTTTCCTCTGCGTATCCCGGCCAGGATGTCATCGTGGACACGGATGACGGTGCCGTCATCAAGCGTATGGCAAAGGACCGGACCCTTTACTCGGTCAACCCCGACCTGCCCTATCCTTCCAAAAATGACCAGAATACACTGGTCATTCGCGGCCGTGTCCTCGGGACCGTTTCCGATTCGGACTATCCCACTCAGAAGGAGCAGGGCATCCTTGAAGAACTGTATTCCGATGAACTCCGGGAATTCCGGAGACGGTACGGATGGGAGGCAGATGAACCGTGAACCGCTACATCACTGAACGGACCTACGTGAAGGTCAATTCCGATTTCGATGCTACCGGCTACATGCAGCCCCGGGCCATCACATGGAAGGACGGACGCATCTTCCGCATCGATGCCGTCAAGGATTTTCGCCCCGCATCCTCCGTGGAACACGGGCTTCCCGGGGACTGCTACACCGTGATTATCCAGGGAACGGAAAAGCACCTGTTCTTTGAACGGACCAGCGACCGTTTTGCCAGCCGCTTCGGCCGGTGGTTCGTGGAAAGTCTGCGTCCGGCAGGCCGATAGTTATCCGGGAAAGGAGTGTACGGTGTGGAGCGCACCTATATTGCCATCGACCTCAAATCTTTCTATGCCTCCGTGGAATGCGCCGACCGCAAGCTTGATCCCCTGACCACGCATCTGGTCGTCGCCGATTCCTCGCGTACGGAAAAGACCATCTGTCTGGCCGTTTCTCCCTCCCTCAAAGCGCTGGGCATCTCCGGTCGGGCCCGTCTGTTCGAGGTGGTCCAGCGGGTCCGGGACGTCAATACGCAGCGTCTGCGCCATGCCATCCGCTCCGGCGCGCTGCAGAAGGGCGAAGACGGGCAGTACCGCTTTGTCTCCTCCTCCTTTGATGCCCCCGCACTGGCTGCCGACCCCTCCCTTGAAGTCTCCTACATCGTGGCCCCGCCCCGCATGAAGCTCTACGAGAAGATCAGCACCCGGGTTTTTTCCATTTACATGAAATACATCAGCCCGGAAGACATCCACGTCTACAGCATCGACGAGTGCTTCATGGATGTGACTCCCTACCTGAAAACCTATGCCCTGTCAGCCCGTCAACTGGCCATGACCATGATCCGGGAGGTGCTCTACACCACCGGCATCACCGCAACCGCCGGCATCGGAACCAATCTCTATCTGGCCAAGGTGGCCATGGACATCGTCGCCAAGCATGTCCCTGCAGACGAGAATGGTGTGCGCATCGCGGAGCTGACGGAGCAGTCCTACCGGGAACAGCTCTGGTGCCACCAGCCCATCACGGATTTCTGGCGGGTGGGCCACGGCATCGCCCGCCGTCTGGCGTCCCTGGGTTGTCTGACCATGGGAGACGTGGCCCGTCTGAGCCTGCAAAACGAGGATGCCCTGTACCACGCCCTGGGAATCAATGCCGAACTGCTCATCGATCATGCCTGGGGCTGGGAAAACGTCACCATCGATATCATCCATCAGTACCGTCCGGAGCACAGCAGCCTGTCTTCCGGCCAGGTGCTCTCCGAGCCCTACAACGCCGTCAAGGCCCGGCTCATCGTCCGGGAGATGACGGAGCAGCTGGTGCTGGATCTGGTCCGAAAGGGACTGGTCACCCGGCAGGTGGTCCTCACCCTTTGCTACGACAAGGACAGCCTGATTCAGGTCTACAAGGGGCGCACCCTCCGGGATTCCGTCTTCCACGTGGCCAGTACCGGGCGTCCCTATACCGGCGTAATCACCCAGGATTACTACGGACGTCCCGTTCCCCGGCATGCCCATGCCACCGGAAACCTGGACCGCTACACCAGTTCCACACGCGCCATCATGGAGGTCATGATGCGCCTGTACGACCAGATCATGGATCCGGACCTGCTTGTGCGCCGGATCTATATCGTCGCTGCAGGTCTGATCCGCGAATCAGAGATTCCCGCTCAGGTTCCGCAGCAGATGGACATGTTTACCGACTATGACGCCCTGGAGCAGGAACAGCAGGCCCACAGGGAAGCCGAGAACCGGGAGCGCCGGATTCAGAAGACGACGCTGATGCTGCAGGCCAAATACGGCAAAAACGCGGTGCTCAAGGGAATGAATCTCGAAGAAGGCGGCACCGCCATTTTGCGGAACAGCCAGATCGGCGGCCATCGCTCCGGCGAGTAACCTTTCCCCTTGAGACCTGTCAAAGGAGGTCCCCATGACCCGTGAAACATCCCAGGATCCCAGGATCGTCTATGCAGACATTCTCCATCTTCCCCATCCCGTCTCACGTACCCATCCCCGCATGTCCCTCTACGATCGGGCAGCCCAGTTTGCCCCCTTTGCCGCACTGGCGGGCTATGATGAGATGGTGGGCGAAGAGGCCCGGCTGACTGATGCAAAGATCGAGCCCGGCGAATCGGACCTGGAAGTCCTCAATCAGAAATTCCGTCTCCTTGCAGAGGCCCTCGGCAGGGGAACGCATCCCCGGGTAACCATCACCCATTTTGTTCCGGATCCCTTGAAAGCAGGAGGCTCCTACCAGACCGTCACGGAACGCATCCGACGGATCGATCCGGTCCGCCGTCAGGTGGAACTGGAGAAGACCCGGGGGCCTGCCCGTCTGCATGTCACACTGGACTTTGATCAGATTCTGGACATGGATGCAGATCTTTTTGACTCTCTGAACGGGGAGTGACCCCTTATCCCGGAAATACGTGGTATCAGCTTCCCTGCCTTCCCCGGTCCTCCGGAGTCGCAGTCTTGCTTACCCCCATAATGCTCCCTCGGTCCGGCTGCAGATGCCTAAAGGGCAAACTTTCACCGGAAGGAACCTCACCGTTTCCGGCACACCGAAAAACAGGCTGGCCTGAAGATTTCAGGCCAGCCTGTCTGTACTGGTTCAGTGAACGTTGATTCGTATTGCTTATTTGCCGAGGTAATTGATGGCGCTCTCCGCCGCGATACGGCCAAAGATGACGATATCAGCCACGGCGTTGCCGCCCAGGCGGTTGCCGCCATGCACGCCGCCGGTGACCTCGCCTGCAGCGAACAGGCCGGGGATCACATTGCCTTCGGTGTTGATCACTTCAGCGTTGGTGTTGATCTTCACGCCACCCATGGTGTGATGAATACCGGGAGCGATCTTGATGGCATAGTAGGGAGCCGTGCTCAGATCGTTGCCCATGCCGGTAGTCCGGCCGAATTCCTCGTCCTTCTGGGCAGCCACGGCGGCGTTCCAGTCAGCCAGGGTCTTGGCCAGCACGGCGGGATCGATGTTCAGGATCTCAGCCAGTCCTTCGATGGTGTCCGCCTGCACGGTCAGGCCGTTGGTCACGTACTTTTCGATAGCTTTCAGGTTGTCACGCAGGTGCTGGTCGAAGATGATGTAGGCATAGCAGCCTTCCTGAGCCAGCTCGGCGGCGGAAACCGCATCACGGGTGAGCAGTTCATTGGTGAAGCGCTTGCCGCTCTGGTTGACAAGGATTGCGCCGTCACCGCGGACGGATTCGGTGATCAGCATGGAAGTGGTCTGCTCAACGGTGGGATGGAGCTGGATCTGCTCGATATCCACCACGGCGGCACCGACATTCTGGGCCATCAGGATACCATCGCCAGTAGCACCAGGCGCGTTGGTGGTGACGGTGCCCTGCAGGTCAGGCCGGTATCCGGCGATCATCTCCAGGTTGGCGCCGAAACCTCCGGATGCCAGGATCACGGCCTTGCAGCGGATGGTGTAGTTGGCATCCGCACTTTCCGCCTTCACAGCGGCGACCTTGCCGTCTTCCATGACCAGCTCGGTGGCCTTGGTGTTCAGCATGACCTTCACACCCATTTCCTCGAGCTTGGCAGAGTACTTGTCCACCAGATAGTTGCCCACCGCACTTCCGTCAGCAGGGGCATGGATGCGGTTGGTGGAGGCGCCGCCGGAGAAGGAAATCTTGGGGAGTTCAGCTCCGATGGAATCCAGCCACTCGATGGCACCGGCGGAATTCTTCGCCAGGGTCTCAACCAGGGCACGGTCATTGATGTCGTGGCCGCCTTTCATGGTATCCTCAACAAACAGCTCCACGGAATCCTCAATGCCCTGTTCCTTCTGATAATGGGTTTCCGCAGCGTTCATGCCGCCGGTAGCCTTGGTGGTGTTGCCGCCCACATAGGGCATCTTCTCCAGAATCACAAAGTCGATGCCTGCCTGCTTGGCCATAATGGCCGCGGTCATGCCGGCTCCGCCGGCACCCACGATCACCAGCTGGGTTTCGATCTCACGGTCTTCCTTGGCGACCTCGGCCTTATTGGCATCCAGTCTCACCTCATCCAGTTTGGCGACATCCGCGCCTGCAGCGACGAGCGCTTCGGTGGCCGCAGTGATAATGGCGGTACTGGTGACGGTGGCACCGGATACGCCATCCACGTTGGGAGTACGGGCTTCCTCAATCAGATCGCCCATTGTGGACACTGCCACGCCGCCAAGCGCCGGGGTTTCGCTCTCTCCGGTGATGGCGACTTCCTTGATTTCATTGTCGGTGACGGTGATGGTGACATGTACCGGTCCTCCGAAGCCCTGAGCTTCAGCCTCATACGTGCCGGCGGTAAACAGCGGTTTCTGCTCTTCCGACACTGCAAAGGTTGCGCTCAGCACAAGGATCAGCACCATTGCCAGACTCAGCAGCTTCTTCATAGGTGTTCTCCTTCCTTTCCTGACGTCTTTCGGGAATGTATGCATATATTCCTAGGACTTATTCAGACTATAACAGGACTTATCACCTGTTGTCAATATAATTGATAATTTGGATGCTGGCCCGCAGCGTCCAAATGCTCCGGGTTTCTTTATCAGCCGGACATCCGGCCCCGCCGCATCAGCGAAAGTGTTTTCCCATGGGACAAGGACTTCGCCTTCCCGTGAGGACATGTTCAGAAAACACCGCCCCATCTGATGAACCGGCGCGCACTCGGGCTGCCCCCGCACTCCCGGGATCTCCAAATATCGCGCCAAAGGTGTGATTTCATTGACAGTCCCTGTGTTCTCCCGTAAAATGAACCCGGCCGGATCTGTTTTCAAGGAGGAGAGATTATGTCAAAAAGAATCTTTGCGTTGCTCCTGTGCCTGCTGGTTATCCTTCCTGTCGCCATGGCTGAGGACCTTTCCCTCGGTCAGGTAAACAGCTTCCTCAACAGCTCAGCCAAACTGGGCGAAGGAACCAAGGGAAACCAGGTGGCAGTCATCCCCTTCAACCATATTGACGGGCCCAAGGAAGAGGACCTGTTCTATGCGTTTGTCCCCTTCAAGTATGTTGCCAGAAACTACATCAAGTATCAGGTGGTCTTCCTGTCCTGCACCTGCCGCAGCGCGGATGTGAACCTGTGGTCTACGGCCTATGTCGAACTGTCACTGCCCTCCAGCGGCAAGATTGAGGATTCGGAAGTCCGCACTCTCAGCTTCGACCTGGACTCCACCGGCCATTATCTGGGCGGATTCTGGGGCGACAGCAACCCGCCGCCCACTTCACCTGAAGCGACTTATGAAACCGTCAAGGGAGAACAGATCCCCGTATATATCGGCAAAACCTATGCGGATATCATGAATTCCGTCACTGTGGACGACATTGCCGGAATCGACGCCAAAACCGGCGCCACCGTGTCGGCCAACAACATTCTGCGCATGCTTCAGGCCATCTATGCCTACCATGCCACCGATTCCTTCTTTGACGGAGATGCCACTTCCCAGACCCTGCGCGCGGCTTTTGAGGATCAGCGCAAGAGTGCGGAAGCTGCCGCGGCCGTAACGCTTGCCGGCGAGGCTGCTGAGCTGCCCTATCCCGTGGACACCACCAGAAAGTACAAGGCCAACAAGGATGATACCGAGGAAAAATTCTGCGAGCCCGGCAATTTCGGTCCCACCTGCTCGGCCATCAACCCCGAGAACCTGCTCCAGTACCTCGGACGTACGGACGTCAAGTATATCGACGTTCGGGACTATGCAGACTACGCCAAGAAGCATCTGCGCAATTTCGAGTGCATTCCGTATTTTGCCCTGATCTTCAATGCGGATGCGGCCACGGATGAATCCCTGCCGCAGCTCTACGGCGGCACTGTTGAGGATCCGATCCCGGTATACAAGGAGTCGGATGAAATCCTGGAGGCGCTCTTCCCGAAGAACAAGGTGATTTTCCTGATGTGCCAGGGCGGCGGTCGCGTCAACAACCTGATGAAGCTGCTCAACGCCCGCGGATGGGATATGACCAAGATCTACAATATCGGCGGAATGGGCCAGTATACCGGCGCGGAGTACAAGGAGATCGTCACCGATACTCCGGAAATCATCGTTGAAGCCACCTACAGCTTTGAAGGTCTGACCCGGAATAAGTAAACATCAGTACCAGATTCCCGCAGTCCGCTGACTTCCTGAATCCGGCCAAATTCGGCCCGCCTGCTCCTCAGATGCAGGCGGGCCGTTGTCATGTATGGCTTTTTTCAGGAAGGGAGTCCCCTCTTCGGCACATAGCCGCCGAAGGAACGTCGGTTTTCCTCTCTATTCTCAGGCGGCTTTTGTCTCTTCTTCCGGCGTCGTTTCGGGGCGCTCAAGCGGCCGGATATTCTCAAGTCCGTCAGCGGGCACGACGTTGACCGCGTCCGTCCTGATCTCAAAGAGGATGCGCTCCGCCGCCTGACTCAGGTTGTCGGTTTCCCTCAGGATCTGCAGCATTTCACGGCC
>OMRS01000244.1 GCA_900313545.1 uncultured Eubacteriales bacterium
GCAGTCCCGATCAGTGTCGGAAGGATATCCTCCCTCCTGCCCTGCTGTACGAGTTTTCCATCCCTGAGCACGATGACTTCGTCTGCTATGTTCAGGATCCTCTCCTGATGGGAAATGATCATGATGGAGCTCTCCGCGATATTCGCGCGCATGTTTTCGAATACCTCGATGAGATTCTGGAAGCTCCACAGGTCGATGCCCGCTTCAGGCTCGTCAAAAATGGAGAGTCTCGGCGCTTTGGCCAGCACAGTGGCGATCTCAATTCTCTTCAGCTCGCCGCCGGACAGGCTGCTGTTCACTTCGCGGTTGATATAATCGCGCGCGCACAGTCCGACCGCCGCCAGGTAATCGCACGCATCGGCGGCCGTCAGCTTTTTTCCTGCTGCCAGGCGGATGAGGTCCAGCACCTGGAGTCCTTTAAATCTGACCGGCTGCTGGAAGGCAAAACCAATGCCCATTTTCGCGCGGTCCGTGATTGACGCCTCCGTAATGTCCTGCCCGTCCAGGTAAATCCTGCCGGACGTCGGTTTCTCAATTCCCGCAATCAGCTTCGCAAGTGTTGACTTGCCTCCGCCGTTGGGGCCGGTGATGACAACGAGCTCCCGGTCCGGAATGGTCAGAGTGACATCCCGGATGATTTCCTTGCCCTCATTGCTGTCGTTTACTTCAAAGGATATGTTTTTCAGTTCAAGCATCTGCGTTCCTCTCATGAAAACAGCGGGTTGCGGACGCGCGCAATTCCCCGTTCTGATATATGATAAGCGTATACTGATATTATAATGTGGACTGTCAACCTGCCAGAATGGCCTGCCCTATTCCTCCAGAAGCCGTTCCACGCCCGCTCTCATCGCCGCGACAGCGTCCCGGGATGTCCTGCCGTCATTGCTGACCGCATAGTAGTAGAACTTGATCTTCGGTTCCGTTCCGGAAGGGCGCATGGCGAACCAGGAGCCGCCCTCCATTATGAATTTGAGAACGTTGGACGCGGGGATGTCCTCATAGCCGTCGATATAATCGATGATTCTGGCGACGTTCATGCCGCCGATTTCAGACGGCCGGCCGCCGCGCATCCGTTCCATCATCCTGGCGATGATCTCGGCGCCCTCTTTTCCTTTGCGCACAACGGACACCTGGTCCTCCGCAAAGTATCCGTACTTCCTGTACAGCTCCTCCAGTGCGTCCTCCAGCGTCATGCCTTTCTTCGCGTACCAGGCCGCCATTTCCATGATCAGCACGGCGGCGAGGATCCCGTCCTTGTCGCGCACCGCTTCTCCAGGGGCGCAGCCGATGCTCTCCTCATAACCGAAAAAGTATCTGTATCCGTCCTTCTCGAGACGCGGTATGACGCCGCATATGTTCTTGAAGCCAGTCAGCGCTTCGTACACGCGGATCCCGTACGCATCGCAGATCGCCCTGCCGAAATCTCCGGTCACGATGGACTTCACCATGGCCGCATTTTCAGGAAGCCGTCCCGATTCCTTCTGGCTCTGCGCCATGTAGGCGATCAGCATGGCGCCTGTCTGGTTGCCGTTCAGGGCGAGGTACCCGCCCTTGTGAAGGGCAATTTCCACCGCCATCCGGTCGCTGTCCGGGTCCGTCGCAATCAGCACCTGTGCCCCGCGCTGCGCTCCAAGGACTTCCGCCAGGGCAAATCCTGCCGGGTCCTCCGGATTCGGATATCCCACCGTCGTGAAGTCCGGGTCCGGGTCCTTCTGCTCCGGCACGATCGCAAAATTCGTGTATCCGAGCTCCGCCGCGAGCCGCTGCATCGGGATGCTCCCCGCCCCGTTCAGAGGTGTATATACGACAGAAATGTTCCTGTCCAGCTCCTCGTCCAGGCGCTGGCGCATGGACTTGACATAGTCCAGGTATTCCCGGTCCATTTCCTCGCCCAGCATGGTCACCAGGCCTTTTTTACCGGCCTGCTCCAGATCCATGCAGTCTGCTTCATCAAGCAGGTCACGCTGCTGAATTTTCCGGAGCATGCCCTCGGAGACGTCCCCGGAAATCTGCGCGCCGTCCTCCCAGTACACCTTATAGCCGTTGTATTCCTTCGGGTTGTGGCTGGCTGTCATGTTGATTCCGGCGACAGCGCCAAGACGCCGCAGCGCAAAGGAAAGCTCCGGCGTGGGGCGAAGCGACGGAAAAAGGAATGCATGGATACCCCGCCCTGCCAGGATTCCGGCAGCCAGCTCGGAAAACTCCCGGGAATGATGTCTGCAGTCGTAGGCGATCACCACGCCCCGCTTCGGATCTTTTCCGGATTCCAGGATGTAGTCCGCAATGCCGCTGGTGGCACGGCCGACCGTCAGCCGGTTCATCCGGTTCGTCCCCGCGCCGCAGATGCCCCGCAGCCCGGCTGTCCCAAACACGATCTCCTGGTAAAACCGGTCCGTGATCTGTGCCTTGTCATCCGCGATATCAAGCAGTTCCCTGCGCAGCGGATCATCTGCAGGGAGTCTGTCAATCCATATCTGATACAGTTTTTCCGGTTCCATCTTTCCCCCTTTTTCTGTCCTCTTTGGACAGATATTCCTTTTTCATCCTGCGTTGATACCTTTTGCCGGATCATGCAGGCAGCTGTAATAGTATCCTGGTTTCCGGCAGGCAGGTCTTACCGCGTCAGCATCTCAAACACATACATCCAGAACGGCATTGTCACGATGCAGCTCAGAGTGGTCGTGACGTTGATGACACTGGCATACCTGGCATCGTGATTATACACAATGGCCAGCTGGTTGATATTCGAAGCTGACGGCGCAATAGCCGAGAGCAGCGATATCATGACGATCTGGTGCCCGTTCGCGACCAGGCCGGACACGCCGGAGAAGGCGGCCAGCACCACTGCGATTCCGGAGCAGATCACCATCCGCACCAGGATCACCTGCAGTGCCCGTTTGTGTGAAGTAAAATCAGCAATGGTCATGCCGCCGACAACCATGCCGGTGATCATCATACTGATCGGTCCCACCATCGCCCCTACATCCTCGATCGCGATCGCGGCAAACTCCGGCAGACGGAGGCCGGTCAGTACGACCAGAAATCCGGCCAGGACCGCGATGATGTTTGGATTGGTAATAATCCTTCGAACATTGATGCCGCTGTTTTTGTCAAACATGGTTACGCCGTAGGTCCAGCAGAGAATATTGAAGGTCGCGATATAGCCGCTGATGTAAACCACCCATTCGCTGCCGAAAACATATGCCACAATGGGAATGATCAGGTTCCCTGCGTTGGTGAAGATGACAGAAGCGCGCTCGACCTCCGATGCGTGCCATACTTTCTGATACACTTTGCTGATGACGATGAACAGAGCCTGGAAAAAGACGGCCATCGCCACCGTCAGCAGCAGACCTTCCCTGATCTCCGGCGTCATCTCATTCTGGAACGCGCCGAAGATGGCGCAGGGCGTCACCAGGTAAAGACTGAGTCTCGATATGATTTTGCTGTCCTCGCTTTTCAGTACACCGGTACGGACAAGCACGGCGGCGCTGAAAATGATCAGGAAAAGTTCTGTAATTTTCTTTATCAGGGGTATGACAATCATAATGTGTTCCTTTCAGAGGGTATGGCGGCGCCTTCCACCGCCGTGAACTTAATTTATCCCGCCAGGTGGAAATCCGCGCCGGCAGGAAGTACAATGGAGCGGGACAAAATCGTCCTGCTTTAATTTCTAAATTGAGTCGCCAAAAGTCACATATACACTTTCACTATGTCATA
>OMRS01000419.1 GCA_900313545.1 uncultured Eubacteriales bacterium
CATTGATTCCTGCGGCATGCTGATCAGTGCCGTCCACAAGGAAGACGACAAGGAAAAACTCCATCTCCTGATGGTCGATCCTGCGATTCCTGCCGGCGCGAAGCTGTACTAAAAACGGTTTTCCGAGGGCTTCCGCCAAATAAAAAAGTGAAGCTCTTTACATTTGAAAACAGCCCGGAACGGCCACGCCTGCACCATCTCATGAAGAACGTGCTGCAAGGGATTTTCCCAAGGCCTGACGACCGGAAAACCGCGGGAACAGGGTTCAGGCGATTTCCTGCAAAACAACACAATAAGACAGCGCCCCGAGATAAAACTCGGGGCTGTTTTTATCTGAATGGAATCTATATGTTCTGTCGACAGATCATTCTGTGGAGAGGATACCTTCCGCCCGTCTATTCAAGCAAGCAGACCTCTTTCACTGGACGAGATGACCAAAGAAGAGTTTGATGCAAAAATGGCTCGCGGTATGGCACAAGCAAAAGCAGGTGAAGGAGTTCCTAAGGATAAATTTGTATCACCGGGTTATGGACAACCACGTTCTCACAAGAGTCTCTGCCCGAGCATCATGAACCGCAGATTATTCCAGCCGCTGGCCAGAGAGAATCTGGCAGCGGTTTTTTTGCATTCGTATAATAAGTCAGCTATGATACAGTCAATGATCAGACACCGGTTCCAGAATTCCGCGTACCACGGGGAGGAGCATCTGGGCCAGCATGGCATGACCGGAGCGTGTCAGATGCATATGGTCAACGGGATTGAAAGTACAGGGAGCTGCATCCATAAAATGTACCTGATTGCGCGCTGCAACGTCCCGGAAGAGGGGGGCAAGGGCGGCAGCCTTCTCGGGACATCCGTCGCCCATGACCGGATCCTTGAATTCCGGAGAGATGGGAGGGGGACATACGACCAGGATCTCCGGTTTTTTTCCACCCCAGCAGTCCACACTTTTGCATTTGAGGATGAGCCGCTCCAGACCGACTGAGATGACAGCGGCATTGGCGCAGAAGCGTTCCTTGGTGTCATTGGTGCCCAGCATGATGATCAGGAGGTCCACGGGTTCATGGGACATGAGGATGGGATAGGCGACGGACAGGGCATCCATGGATTCGTGCAGGGGATCTGTAAAGACGGTGGTCCTTCCGCTGAGTCCCTCCTCCAGAACGAGGTAGTCCTCGCCGAGAAGCTGCTGCAGCCTGCATGGCCAGCGCTCCTCTTCGTTAAACCGGTTGGTGCCATCCGCGGAATCCGCAGGATCCGCACAGTAGCCATGGGTATTGGAGTCTCCAAGACAGACGATGTGCTTTTTCATGGTAATCTCCTCTCTGTTCGGGTCTCAGGGATGTCATCAGGTTCATTATAGGTCCCCGGATACAGGGAATCAAGCGGGAAGAGTTTGAGGGTGAAACCGTTTCGCCCGTGTGTTACAATACGAGAAGAGTCAAGGGCGGCTCATCCCGGAAGGGAAGCGGGCTGCAAAACAGGCACGGAATCGGAGGAGCGCACGACAAATGAGGTTTCTGACGGGAGAAGAAGGCCGGCTGCGGCTGAAAAACCATTTCAGGTACTGCTGGTGGAAATATCTGGTGGCCTGGTCTGCAGGACTGCTGCTGCTCTATATCCTGTTTGATATGACCCGCTACAGGCCCCCGGTGGACCGCAGCATTGAACTGTATATGCTCAACGGGTATACCCGCACGGAAGCGCTTCAGGAGGACCTTTGGCCTGCACTTCAAAAACGCTGCCCGGATCAGGAGGAACTGCAGGTGGTCAACATCGACCTGCTCCAGGATGAAATGTATTCCCGGATGCAGTATGCCACCTACCTTGCATCCCAGCAGGGGGATGTCATGCTCATGCCCATGGTGGAAGTGGAGCGGATCATGCAGGGGAGCGGAGCGGAAGAGGTGTTTGTGGATTTGGAGCCCTATGTCCGGGAAGGGATCCTCAGGGTGGATGCACTGGATGTGACGCCGGGCATGCTTCTTCGCAGTGACGGGACAAGGGGCCTTTACGGGATCCCGGCGGACTCCCTGACAGGGCTGTCCGAATTCCGCACCAAACCGGAGGGTGCGCTGCTTGTGGCCATGAAATACGGGGGAAACCTGGACACTTCGGTCCGGCTTATTGAGCTGATGCTGGAGCGTTACGGAAGATAGGACGGACCCGGAATACGCAGATCCGCCTGCCCCGGAGTACCGATACGCAACAGGTCTGCCGCAAGTGGCATGTTTGGCGGCAGACCTGTTCGTTTTCCGGCGCTGCAGGAAGAAGGCAGGGAGGATTTCAGAAGACGCGATGAAGACGGGAGGGATGGCGCATGATCGGAGGATACAGGGTGGTCACCCTGTGCGGAAGTACCCGGTTCCGGGAGGACTTTATCCGCGTGCAGAAAGAGCTGACGCTCAAGGGAGTCATTGTCATCAGTGTGGGGCTTTTCGGGCACGGAGGAGATGCGGAGGTCTGGGAAGGCATGCCGGAAGATACCCTCACCCGCACAAAGATCATGCTGGATGACATGCACAAGCGGAAAATTGACCTGTCAGACGGTATCTACGTGATCAACTCCGGCGGGTACATCGGGGAGAGCACCCGCTCGGAGATTGCCTATGTACGCGCAGCAGGAAAAACCGTGGAATTCATGGAACCGCTGTCGCAGTAGTCAAACCCCGCGGGAGAAAGGAGGGGCAAGATGCCTTTTACGATTGTGAGGGATGACCTGTCCCGGATGCATGTGGATGCGGTGGTCAATCCGACGGGAGGGGTGTTTGTGACGCCCGGGGGGACGGAAGCTGCGCTCATTCGCGCGGCGGGGGGAGAACTCCGCCGGGCAATCCGGAAGATGGGGAACCTGCTTCCGGGAGAGACCTGCGTGACCCCGGGGTTTGGACTGAATGCCGAGTATGTCATCCATACCCGGGGCCCTGTGTGGAAGGGCGGGAACGAGAAAGAGGTCCAGACGCTGAAACGCTGCTACCTGAACTGTCTTTCCCAGGCCGAACGTCTGGGATGCAGGAGCATCGCCTTTCCCCTGATTGCCACCGGTGCCTTTGGATTTCCGCCGGGAAAGGCGCTGGAGGTGGCCACGGAAGCCATCGGCAGTTTTCTGCTCAGCCATGACCTGATGGTCAGCCTGGTGGTTTTCTCCAGGGAGACGGTGGCGCTCAGTCTGCAGCGCTTTCCGGACCTGCCCCAATACATCGATGATGTCTACGTGGGGAAGGCGCTGGAATATGAGCCCATGCGCAATATGCCTCTGCAGGAGCGCATACGGTCGGCGGCGTCCAGTCAAAGGAGAAGGGACAGTAGACGGGAGGAAGCCCCTGTTGAATCGGCAGTCTGGGAAAGTGCGATTCCCTGTGCCGATGTGTCCCTGGAGGACCGGCTCGGGCAGATGGATGAGGGATTTTCACAGCTCCTCCTGCGCAGGATTGATGAGAAGGGACTGACGGATTCCGAAGTGTACCACAGGGCCAATCTGGACCGGCGGCTTTTTTCAAAGATCCGCTGCAATCCGGAGTATCATCCCAGAAAGCCGACTGTGCTGGCCCTTGCCGTGGCGCTCCGCATGGACCTGGAGCAGACGCGGGAACTGCTGGAAAGCGCGGGATTTACCATTTCGCACAGCCATAAAATGGATGTCATCGTGGAATACTGCATTCTCCACGAAATCTATGATATCTTTAAAATCAACGAACTGCTGTTCAGCTATGATCAGGAACTGCTGGGCAGCATGTGAAAGCGCCGGTCAACGCGGTCTGCCCGACAGGAAGGAAAACGGCGCCGGGGGCCTTCCCCGGCGGGAAAATAAGGAGGAAACATCATGCTGATTGTGACGACGGATACCCTTGCAGGAAGAACTGTGGAGCCCCTGGGCATGGTGCGGGGCAGCACCGTGCAGACGGTCAATGCCCTGCGCGATATCGGCGCGGGACTCAAGACCCTGGTGGGCGGAGAACTGAAAAAATACAACGAGATGATGGACAACGCGAGGAACAGCGCCACAGAGCGGATGGTCCAGCAGGCCCGGGATCTGGGTGCGGACGCCGTTGTGGGCGTGCGTTATGCCTCGGCATCCATCATGCAAAGCGCCGCCGAGATTATGGCCTACGGCACCGCGGTGCGCTATGCGGACAAA
>OMRS01000245.1 GCA_900313545.1 uncultured Eubacteriales bacterium
CGCCCCTCATGCCCCGAAGCATTTTTTTCCGTTCTCCATCATCCGCTGCGTTTTCTTCCGTGTTTTTCCACACTGTCTGAATTTTCTTCTCCCCCGATGCGGTTTCATGGTATCATAACAGCCGGCTGAACATACCCTTCAGGCGGACGCGTCTTCCCGGGGATCCGGGAAGACATCCGTTTCTGATCATAAGGAGGCTTGACTTCATGAGACAACTCGTTTCCCTGTTCCTGGTCCTGACGGCAATGCTGTGCCTGTCCGGCCTGCAGGCAACGGTCACTGCACCTGCTGTATCCCTTGCGGAGGCCCTCCCGGCATCGCAGGAGCACGCCTTTTCCTACGTCCATGATCCCCGTGAGAATCCCTTCGCCATGGAGGACATCGTCGTCAACCCCCAGGCCGTCTACGGTTTTTCCCCGAATCCCGAATCCAGGCGGCTGGGAAACTACGCCAAGTTTGACTGGACAGATCCTGAATTTGTGGCTTCGGCAAGGGAGTCGCGTCAGGCTTACCATAAATCGATGGAGTCCCTGACGGACATCCTGTACAAGATGAGAGACGAGGGCGCCAGCATTGAAGAGATGGCCAGGGCGGTTTCCAAGGAGCGCAACCGTCTTCGCATTGTAAGCGCCAGTTCCGACCCGACCTCCTTGGCCTCCACCCTGGAAAGCAATCTGAAGACCTACGGGAACGAGGAAGGGCCGACACCGGAATACCTGTATGAGAAATACGGTTCCTGGACGACGGTCCTGCAGAAGGCCTTCAGCACCAACATGGGAATGGATGCCTGCTGCGGCCTGTACGATGACTGCTACCAGCTGTATGTTGAGCTGGGATATATGGATAACTGACCGAAAAACAACGGGGGGGATCCGGACAGTTCTGTCCAGATTCCTTTTTTTGCCTGCGGAGGGTGCCTCCCGTCCGCTTCGGGGGACTTCTCCCCGCGCCATCATTTCCCTCCGGGCAGCCTTCACTCCGACAGCCTGTTTCCCCCGGTCCTGGCCGCGGCACGGAAGGCCTGAAGGAAAGAAGCTGTGCGCGGGGAATCAACGTCAGAAAGGAGAATTCATCATGCAGCATCCCGCTTCAAAACATCTGGTCTGTCTGACCCTGTGCCTTCTGATGGCCCTGGGGGCCTTGGAGGGTTCCATCGCCGAGAAGCGCCCGTCCGTCATCATGCTGGAGGGCATGGAAGTTCCCCTTGAAGAAACGCTGTACCGCAGCCCCGCCGGCTTTTCATTCTGGTACCCGGAAGAGGATTTCAAGGCATATCCGGGAAAAGTCGGACGCATCCAGGGCGTCATCGTGCTCAACCCGTATTCAGATGACTACATGATCCTCTCGACGGTCACGAAAAAAGAGGCTGAAAAGCTCCTCCGGGATGCCCGCAGAGATGCGGCGATGCTGTCCTCTCCCTCGCGGATTCAGGAAGAGCTGGGTCAGAAGATCAAAAAATCCCGGGTCTCCTTCTGCACGCTCATCGCGGAAAACGGGCTTTTTCTCCGGGCGGACGGGGAATATTTTCTGGAAGCCGCCGAAGGCACCGCCAAATACTTCGACCATATCCTGAACAGCGTGACCCTCTTCCCCCCGGAGTCTGAGGGTTCCGCGCCCCAGACCCCCTGAATTTTTCAAATCCCTGCCGCGTGAGGACGCGGCGGCTTTTTTCCGGACCAAAGCGGACGCCTCCCCGCGAGAAGCATCTTCCCGCGGGGAGGCGTTTGTGCGTCCGTCCCGGGCAGGCCGGGTTTCCCCGTATGGAGGGGAAGCCTTCCGCCGGAACCCCAACGGCCAAAAAAGGCGCCGCCTTCACCGGAGTCCCCGGCAAAGGCGGCCATTTTTTCCCGTTCAGCCTGCGCTTCGGGAATGCTTGTGCGCCCGTTTGATCTCGTACATGTCCTTGTCAGCCCGGCGGATCACTTCCTCCACGGAACGGTCCGTCTGGGGATCATACTCCGCCATTCCCATGGACACGACGGCCTTTTCCCATCTGTTCTCTCCCTGCGAGGAGACCGCCTTGACCTGCTGTTCAAACAGCTGTCTCAGCTCCTTCCGGTTGGCATAGTCCTCGTTTTGCAGTATCGCGGCAAACTCATCCCCGCCGATTCTGAACACGGGGCTGTGCACGTACACGTGGCAGATGAGGTGAGCCGCCGACTTCAGATAGATGTCCCCCTTGTCGTGCCCGTACCGGTCATTGATCTGTTTGAGGTCGTCGCAGTCAAACACCGCAATGGCAAATCCGAGCGATTCCTTCCGCTCGACCCTGTGCTCCAGTTCATCGATCATCTCCGTAAAGGCGCCCTTGTTGCGCACCGCGGTCAGGGCATCGACGAAGACCCGCCTGCTCAGGTCATCGACCTGACTGTGCGTCTCCTCCACCTCTTTTTCCGCGCGGAGCATCCGGTTCTGCGCGACAATCACCGCCAGCAGGGAGATCAGGACGATAAACACGGCGATCACAATCAGCGGGTTCCCGGCGATGAGGTCAAGCAACCCGGTCTTGGACTCCTCCGCGGAATAGTACGTCAGCGCCGCGCTGATGGCCGAGTTCCTGATCAGTCCCGTGGTTCTTGTCAGGATGGAATAGAGTTCCTTGTTTCCGCTGCCCACCGCAAAGAAGTATTCCACCTCTTTCCCGGTGGCAAGGGGGGCCAGGCTGTATTTTTCGCACAGGTTCCCCAGGTGGTTGTAGCAGTAATTGCTGATCAGGACGCAGTCCGCCTCTCCCTTTGCCACCGCGAGCAGGCAGGCCTCCACGTCCGGATACTCCGCCGTCTGCCATTCGGGGAAATGGTCCATCAGCACCGTCGTGTAGTTGGGGTTGCCCCGCTCTACGGCGGTGACCACATGGTCCTTTGCCGCAAAGACGCTCTGATCCGATCTGCGGACCACCGCGTAGACTTCCGTCTCCATCACCCGGGGCGTCATGACCAGTCCCAGCTCCTCGCTGTCCGAGGAGCTCAGGCAGGACGGGAACATGCAGTCCACCTCGCCGCTTTTGACGGCCGCCATGGCCGCCTCGGCGCTCGGATAGGCCACTGCCTCAAAGCTCAGGTGTGCATTCTCCATGCAGTCCGATGCGTAATCCAGATATTCCTTGAGCGCGCCGGTCAGCTCTCCCGTGTTCTCATTCCTGTCGCAAAAGGACAGATGATTGTCCTGGTACCCGACGCGGATGGTCCCGTGGCGGACAAGCCAGTCCTTTTCGGGGGAACTTATGAAGAGGTTTGAACCTGAATTCGTGAAGTACTTCTCCGACAGCTGCTGGACATAATACCGGTTCTCATCCTGAATCCGGCTCATCGCGGCATTCAGATCCTCCAGCAGGTCCTGGCGGTCCTTTCTGACGGCGAAGAAAAAATCGGAGGAACCGATCTTGATGATCGGCACGCCTTCTTCATGCCCTCCATAGGCATCCAGGGTCAGAAAACCGTCCAGCTCCCCTTCCGACAGCATCCGGAAGGACTCCGCCTCGGGGCATGCCACTTCAACGGTTTCCACCCGGATTCCGGTCTTTTCCTGCCAGTCTTTCAGCAATTCTGCCTGGATGCTTCCCCTGTTGACCCCCACTTTTCTGCCCGCAAACCAGGAAGGGGACTCCCTGGCGGCTTCATAGTTTCCTTCGGCGGTATAGAGGTAGTACTCCTCCGACCCCATGGGATCGGAAGCAAACAGCATGAGTCCGGAGCGCTCGGGGGTAAAGGAGATGTCGCTCATCAGGTCGATTTCCCCGCGGATGAGCATCTCAAACAGGTCCACCCAGCTGCCTTCCACATACTCGTACTTCCAGTCCGAATAGGCGGCGATCTTCTGCTGGAACTCATAGGAATAGCCGGAATGCCTTCCAAACCGGTCCGTCCTGTTGAACGGGGACTCGAACCAGCCAACGCGCACGGTTTTGCGGGAATCCTGCGCAAGCCCTCCGGCGGGCGGGAGGATTCCCGTCGCAATCACGAGAAGCAGCAGCAGTACCGTGCTCCATCTCAAGTGCCACCATCCTGTCGATGTCATCCTGTCTCCCCTTTCCACTGCTGGCCAGGGTTCGTCTGCGGGGCTGAACCTGATGCCCGCCTGGCTTCCCGTCTTTATCCCACTTCTTCGACCGCCGCGCCTGCCTTGCCCGGGGGCCGGAGGAACCCCGGCGCCTTCGGGCACATGGCCGAAAAACTGCTTTTATTATTATTTTCTGTGCCTATCATACCATGCTTTTTCATCATTATCCACTAAAAGTTCGTATTCCCGGCGGAGATCCAGGGCAGGCCCTGCGTGGTCCCCGCACAGTGGAAGACGGCCTCAGCTGCAAAAACCGGAGGGCCGGGTCCCCTGCTTTTCCCCGAAGCGGATTTCCTTACCCGTACCTGTCCGCCCGCAGCCTTCCGGCAAAGCCGCCCCCTGAGGCTTCTCCGGCCGTCACATGCCCGGTTCAGACGGACCGGTTCGTGGATTTCCCCGTGCCAGGCCGTAAGTCCTCCGGTTTCCGCCGCTGCTTCCGGCCCTTTCGGGCCCGGTGAAAATGCCGGGATTTCCTGCATGACACGAATCGTCACACCGATGTGAAAGGGCGGTTCTGTCCCTCCGCCCGGTTCGCGTGCTACGCTCAGGCCGTCAGCGACACCAGACGAAAGGACGAAACGAAAATGAACGCGAACGAAAGAAAAGGCCTCACCGCGGGCCTCCTGCTGCTGTGCACCTTTGGCCTGTGGACCCTCCTCATCCAGTGTGTGGACGTCCGGCCAGTCGGACAAAACGGAACCCCAGTCGGGTTTGCCGCCTTTAATGTGTGGTTCCACGGGATCACGGGGGTCCATCTGCCCCTTTATGTCCTCACGGACTGGCTGGGGCTGGTCCCCATCTTCATCTGCCTGTGCTTTGCCGTCCTCGGGGCCTGCCAGCTCCTTCGAAGACGGAACCTCCTCAGGGTCGATGCGGACCTCCTGCTCCTTGGTGTATACTATGTTCTGGTCATCCTGGGCTACCTGCTATTTGAAGCCTTTCCGATCAACTACCGGCCTGTTCCGATTGACGGGGTGATGGAGGCCTCCTACCCCTCCTCAACGACGCTCCTGGTCCTGAGCGTCATGCCCACCCTTCATTTTCAGGTCGCCAGGAGATGCAAAAAGGCGCATCTTGTGCGGGCCGGTCTCGTTTTTTCGGCGGGTTTCTCCCTGTTCATGGTCCTGGGGCGGCTGCTGTCCGGCGTGCACTGGGCCACGGACATCGCCGGCTCCGTCTTCCTCAGCTCAGGACTGTTTCTGCTGTACCGCGCCGCGGTTCAGGCGGCGGACAGACACGCGGCAACTTCTTCCCCGGAGGCGTAATCTCATGGAATTTCACGAAAAGCTTCAGGAGCTGCGAAAAAGCAGGTCCATGACACAGGAGGATCTGGCACAGGCGCTTCTCGTCTCAAGGACCGCCATCTCCAAATGGGAAACCGGCAAGGGATATCCAAGCATCGATTCCCTCAAGGAGATCTCCCGTTTTTTCTCCGTCCCCATCGATACCCTCATCTGCGCGGATGAGATCCTCACCGCCGCGGATCATGACAAAAAGGCCCTGGCGGACAGAACCCTCTGCCTTGTCTGCAGCGCGCTGGACATGCTGTCAGGCCTTCTGCTGTTTCTTCCCGCGTTTGGCAACGGCGGGGATTCCCCCGCCTCCGTCCCCCTGCACGCCATCACGGGTCTGCACCCGTGGCTCAGGACCCTCTATGCGGGAACGCTCCTGGCCATGGTCCTGTGCGGCCTCTTGACCGCGCTGCTTTCAGGGGGCGGGCGGCCCGTCCTGAGCCGGAGGGGGCTGCTTTGCGGGATGGCGCTGTCGGTCCTGAGCGTATGTGTGTTTATCCTGTCCAGACAGCCCTATGCCGGCATCGTCTGTTTTTCGCTGCTGGTCATCAAGGGGCTTGCGGTCCGCAGCGTGAAACAGCCCTGAGCGGCCCCGGCGGATTTTTGTCTTCCCTTTCCCCGTCTTCCGTCATATAATCCCATGCATCGCCGCCCTGGATTCCACACAGGACTCCGGGACGGCTTGTTTACACCCACTACCGTCTACAAGGAGGAACTGCCCAATGAAAAAGATTACTGTATTCCGCGGCGACGGCATCGGCCCCGAAATCGTCGACGCCGTGCTGCAGATCCTGGACGCCGCGCATGCGCCCCTTGAGTATGAGATCTTCAATGTCGGCAAGGATGAATATGCAAAAAACGGAAAGCTGATTCCCGATGAAGCCTATGCATCCTTTGACAGGAACGGGATCCTGCTCAAGAGTCCCATCACCACCCCCATCGGCCACGGCTTCCGCTCGCTCAACGCCTCCCTGCGCATCAAGTACGACCTGTATGCCAACGTGCGCCCGGCCAAGTCCAACCCGGCCGTCATCACGCCCTTCCCCAGCGTGGACATCGTCACCTTCCGCGAGAACACGGAGGACGTCTACGCCGGTGTCGAGGAGCGGATTTCCGATGACGAGATGCACACCATCAAGATCGTCACCCGCCACAAGTCCGAGCGCATCATCCGGGATGCCTTCAACTACGCCCGCGCCCACGGCCGCAAAAAGGTCACCTGTGTGCACAAGGCCAACATCATGAAGCTGACCGACGGTCTGTTCCTGGATATCTTCCACGACATCGGCCATGCCTATCCGGACATCCAGAAGGAGGACATGATCATCGACGCCACCTGCATGAACATGGTCATGCATCCGGAGCGCTTTGACGTCGTCGTGACCCTCAACATGTACGGCGACCTGCTCTCCGACCTCACCGCCGGCCTGATCGGCGGCCTCGGCCTGCTCCCTTCCGCCAACCTGGGCAGCCGCTACGCCATGTTCGAGGCGGTCCACGGCTCCGCCCCCGACATCGCCGGCAAGGGCATCGCCAACCCCATCGCCTTCCTCTGGTCCGCCTGCATGCTGCTTGAGCACATCGGCGAGGACGCCATTGCGGGCCGCATCCGCAGGTCCGTGGACGAGGTGCTGCTTGAAGGCACGTTCAAGACGCCCGATCTGGGCGGCACCGCCACGACGGCGGAGTGCACCCGGGCCATCATTTCAAGGCTGTAACCGCCTGCACCCTGCCTGCCGGACCGTCCGGACAGGCAGGCTTTTTTCATTTCGCTGACAAGTCAGCACAACAATGACCATTCATTTCAATATAGCGGTAAGCCGGATATCGTCTGTTTTATTCTTCCCTTCCGCGGTCCTCCCGCCTGAGAAAGACTTCCATTTTCATCAGGGTTTCCTGCAGTGTGGTGATGTCCCTGTGAACATCCCCCGTCTCCAGGGAATGGTTCGCCCCTTCCGTCACGTGAAGCGCAGTGCCGGAAAGGGCGCACAGCCGCCGGATTTCCGGCGTTGCGGCCCAGGGGTCGGCGCTGCCGTGGAAGGCCACCGCCTCCCCGAGTGGATGGGCAAAGGTGTCCTCGAGCGGTGTCAGCAGCACATGCCGGCAGCGCAGATGATGGCCCTGCGCATAGGCGACCGCGGCCACGGTTCCGATGCTCTTGGAGATGAAGGCGACGCTGGCGTAGCTCGCCCAGGGGATCTCCTTCAGGCGCTCCTCCGTTTGAAGGAGGGCCAGATGCATGCTCTCCTCAAGGCGCGCGCGGTCCCCCCTGACCTTTTTGGGGAACCCGTCAAAGGTCACGGGAAGGGTCTCCCATCCCAGGGAGGCGGCCAGCTTCCCGCCGTAATACAGCAGCGGCCTGTCGCAGGTATACCCGATCCCGGGCAGGAGGACCGCCAGCTTCCGAGGATTCGTCTGTTCCATGATGCTCTCCTTCCGCCGGCCTTTCCGGCCGGAGGGGCGCCGTTTCCCGGCGTCCCGACACAAATCGTTTACTTGACAAAACTGTTGTCAGATAATCGCTGAAACCGCAGCTGAAGCTGCCCAGGGCCCGTCCAGCGGGCCGCGCACGCACAGGTCCATCATCAGGGTATCATGAAGGTGCCGGCGCTCCTGAAAAAGGAGTGCCCGGGCCTTTTCTTTTTTCCCTGCCGCAGGGCCTGCGTGCGGATGCCGCCCCGTTTCCTGATCCCGGCACCTTCAGGGGGAACCGCCGGCCCCTTCAGAAAGATGAATACTCTCTCCCTGCCCGTGCGCCTTCTCCGGCGCGCCGTCCTCCTGGCACTGATGATGTTTCTGCTGTCTGTTGTGGTCTTCGTCTTCGCCAGGCTGGCCCCCGGCGACCCCCTCCAGTCCTTCTACGGGGATTCGCTGGAACAGATGACCGACGCTGAAAAGGCCGCCG
>OMRS01000247.1 GCA_900313545.1 uncultured Eubacteriales bacterium
CAGGCGGGTCTGGAGCTGCCGGATTTCGGATTCCGAAAGGGAAATGGAAGGGGCATCCGTCTGGGAGGCGGTGATCTTTTCCGGAGCAGGCGCGGAGCTTCCTGCGGTCTTTCCGGAGAGCACCTCCTCCAGCTTGCGAAGGGTCCCGGGGCCGGGAATGCCGTCCACGGTGAGTCCGTACTTCTTCTGGAAGGCGCGCACGGCGTCCAGCGTTTTGGCCCCCGCGTTGCCGGTAATGTCACCGGCATAGAAGCCCAGTTCCCGCAGGCGGGTCTGCAGCTGGCGGATTTCCTCTTCGGACAGGGAAATGCCGCTGTCCTTCTGCGTGGATTTCTCGGATTCGGGCTTTTCGCCGGATCCCGCGCCGGAGCGCAGGGCTTCCCGTTCCTTGGCGGATTTGAGACCTGCACTCTGGGGAGGAAGGTCCCCGTTTCTGACCGAATAGTCCGCCTGGACCTGTGCATCGCTCATCAGCTCCACAAGGGTCTGGCTCCCGCTGGTCTGTGCCACCCATCCGCGGGCGAGCTTGCCTTCCGCGGTCCGGTATTTGACGTACAGGAAGGTGGTCCCGCCGCTGTCACGGCTCTCGGTGATGTACAGGAGCCGGTCTGCCTCGAGATTGTCCAGGAGTGCGCTGCCGGAGGACGCACCGTCCCGGACCCGCAGACGGGTCAGGGTATGCCCGTAGGTGTTGCTCACGGCCAGAGCGCAGGCAGCGCTCAGAAGGAAAAGCAGGACAATGCCGATGCACAGGATACGACGCATAAGGGATCCTTTCCGCTTGGATCAGCAAGCAAAACAGACTTCCGGATTATTGTATCGGCACCTCCCGTCAAATGCAAGAAAAATCAGAAAACACCCCGGATACCGGCGGGAAGCAGGAACGCCGCAGATGAGAGAAGCGAAGAAAAACAGACCCATAGTCGCGTCTGGATGGACCGAAAGGGAAGGAAACCAGAGCGCCGGGAGGAGAAACCCAGTGGCGCATCCGGCCCGCTTTCACTATAATAGACGCGGGAAGGTACTTCAAAGAAGCTCGGGAGGAACGGGAAGTCATGAAGAGAAAACAGGTCTGGTGGATCCTGGGCGTGCTGGGATATCTGGTGCTCATGGTGCTGCTGGTGGTTGTGGAGCGGGACAATCTGGAATTCAGGGGCTTCGGGGATGCCCTGTGGTTTTCCGCGGTGACACTGACCACCGTGGGATACGGGGACAAGGTGCCCGCGACCTTCCCGGGACGCGTCATTGCCCTGGTCTTTCTGATCATGAGCATGGGACTGCAGGTGGCCGCCATGGGCGCGGTGATCGCCTTTCTGAGGGGCCGGGTCTTCAACCACCTGCGGCTGCGCCGCTGGCTGGCAGCCCCCTCTGTGGTTTTTTCCAGTGCCAGCGAACTGTCCGTGTGCCTGGCGGCGGATATCCTGCGCCAGACCCCGTCCGCCCGGCTGATCTTCCTGCACAGCCGGCGCGAGGACGTCCACCTGAACCGGGTCCTGGTGATCCCGGAATCTCTGGAGGCGGTGGTGGTGCATCAGGATCTCTCTGAGGCCACGATCTGCCTGCTGGAGGAGGATGAGTCGGAAAACCACCGGCTGCAGGAAATGCTGAAAAACCGGGTCAAAAGCTGCGTTGTCATGGGCAGGGAAGGAGAAAACAAACCGGAAGTCGTGTTTTTCGATCCCGTGGCCACCGCGGCGAGGGCCTACTGGCAGTCCCACCCGCTGAACTCCGGGGAGACCGAGGTGGTGCTCCTGGGTGACGGCGCGCTGGCGCAGCAGCTGATCAGCCAGGGCGTGGTGACCCTGTGCCGCTACCCCTTTGAAAAGACCATCTACCATCTCTTCGGGGACTGGCGCAGCTACCGGGGAGAACATGCCCGGCTGCTGCAGTGGCTCGGCGCCGAGGGGGACAAGGCGGACGAGATGATTTTTCATGACGGCCTCTGGACGGAGCAGAGCGACCTGATGGAGCGGGCCAGCCGGATCATCCTGTGCGGGGATGATCCCGCGGAGAATGCCAGTCTGACCGCAAAGCTGCTGAGGCTGTTCCCCCTGCGCGGCAGGGTGTACTGCGCAGGGGAGGCGCTGTCCCGGGAGGTCATCCCCTTTGCGCGGGTGACGGACCTTGGAACCCGGCGCATGGTCATGCACGCCCAGCTGGACCGGCGGGCAAGGCACATGCACGAGGTGTACCTGCAGCAGTCGGGGGGAGAGAACGAATGGGCGAAGCTCAGCCCCTTTGAGCGCAGCTCCAACAGGGCGGCCGCCTCCCATCTGCTCACCAAGCTCCGCCTGCTGCTTCCCGGCAGGGACGTGAGGTCCGTGACGGGGGAACATCTCCGGGAAGCCGCTGAAATCTGGAAAAACACCCAGGAGAGGGACAGCCTGCGCGAATGCGAGCACGAGCGCTGGGCCCGTTTCCATCTGCTGCTGAACTGGCGCCTGGGGGACAGAAAAAATGAACGCTCGCGCACCCATCCCTGCCTTCGCCCCTACTGGGAGCTCCCGGAGAAGGAGCGCGTCAAGGACAATTACGCCTGGGACCTGCTGGAGGTCCTGGCGGAAAAGGAGGAGTAGGAGATGCTTTCTTCTGTACTGATGATCGCAGCGGTCCTGCTGTGCTTCATGCTGGCGGTACTGAACCTGGCCAGCGAAAATCGCTTCAAGCAGTCGATCATCCAGGGAGC